>VERO01000286.1 GCA_018882625.1 Phycisphaerales bacterium
CCCCGCGGTCGTCGCCGCGGCGCTCGACTGCGACGTGATGGCAGACCTGCGCGCCGCTGACCTCGCCGAAGGCGGACAGGGCGCGCCCATCACCCCGCTCGCGGACTGGCTCCTGATGCGCGACCGGAGCGAGGCGCCGAGCGCACGTGCGATCATCAACCTCGGCGGATTCTGCAACGTGACGGTCCTGCCGGCCGGAGCGCCACCAGAGTCCGTGGCGGGGTTCGACGTGTGCCTGTGCAACCAGCTGCTCGACCATGCGTGCCGATCTCGCACCGGACAGCCCTTCGATGCCGGCGGCGCGCGCGCCATGCGTGGCGGCGCTGACGCTGCGGCATCCGCGCGCATTGCGCAGCATCTCGCATCCCAGCGTGGCGCTGGACGGTCGCTCGGCTCCGCGGACGAGTGCATCGGGCTGGCGGACCTCACTGCAGGGCTCGAGCCCGACGACGCGCTGGCCACGGTCGCGGATGCGGTGGCGCGGGCGATCGCGGAGGCGGTGGGTGCCCACGCGGCAACCCGATGGTTCGCTGCGGGTGGCGGCACCATGAACGAGGCGCTCATGCAGGCCCTCGCGCGCCACGCATCGGCGCGCGGCGCGTCGCTCGCCACCACCGCATCGATCGGCGTGGCCCCGCAGGCCCGTGAGGCGCTGGCGATGGCGGCGCTTGGAGCCGCAGCCCAGGACGGCGCATGCATCACGCTTGATGCGGTCACCGGTCGCCAGGGCCGGCGCGTGATCGACGGCACCCTCACACGTTCACACCGAATCTTCACAATCGGGGCGACATTCGGGGACGCCGACTGCGGATAATCGCCCCGTGCGCTCGCCCCCTTCTGGAGTTTCACTGTGCCACAGCCCGTTGCGCTGATTGTCGAGGACGAGACGGAGATCGCCGAGCTGGTGCAGTTCCACCTCGAGCGCGAGGGCATCAGCGCGCAGTCCGTCCGGAGCGGACGCAAGGCGCTCGACGTGGTGCGTCATGCGAAGCCTGACGTCATCCTCCTCGACCTGATGCTTCCCGACCTCGATGGCCTCGAGGTGTGCAGGCGCCTCAAGCAGGACCGCGAGACGCGCGATGTGCCCGTCGTGATGCTGACCGCGCGCGGCGCGGAGAGCGACATCGTCGCAGGCATCGAGATGGGCGCGGACGACTACGTCACGAAGCCCTTCAGCCCGCGCGTGCTGCTCGCGCGCGTGCGCGCGGTGCTGCGGCGCAACCAGGCGCCCGGCGCGGACGGCAATCCCGACCGGCGCACGCTGCTCGACGGACGGCTGGTGATCGATGCGGCGCGCCATGCCATCACGGTCGACGGCTCGCCTGCCGACTTCACCGTCACGGAGTTCGCGCTGCTCGAGTTCCTGGCGCAGAAGCCCGGCTTCGTGCGCACCCGAGACCAGATCATCGCCGCTGTGCACGGGCGTTCCACCGTGCTCTCGCCCCGCACCGTCGACGTGCACGTGACTGCGGTCCGCCGCAAGCTCGGCCCGCTCGGCGACGCCATCGAGACCGTGCGCGGCGTCGGCTACCGGTTCTCCGAAGAGGCTCCCGCGAGCGCAGTGCCGCCTACCGCGTAGCCTTCGCGGATGCGTCCTGACCGGACGGCCATGCTGCTTGCGATCATGCGCGCCATTGGCGTGCTCGGGGTCGCTGCTGGCCTGGCAGCCGGGCTCTGGTCCGGGTACCCGAAGGCGGGCGCGCTCGCCGCCTCCTGCGGTGCGCTGGTGGCGTGGGCCGCAGGTCGCGCGCGCAGGAGGCGCGAGCTGGCCACGGTCAGCGAGCTGCTGGTGCGGATCGGCGACGGCGACATCGCCGGGCGGGCGCGGATGCCCATCGAGGGCGAGGCGTCGCGTGTCATGCGCGCGGCGCTCCGCGCGCAGCGTGGGTTCGCGGAGGCGCTCGCGCGCGCCGAGGACGAGCGCGACGAGCTCCGCGCGACGCTCGGGGCGCTCGGCACCGGACTGCTCTCGCTCGATGCGCAGCGGCGGGTGCGCAGCACCAACGCGGCTGCGGAGCGCATCCTCGGGATCCCGGGCACCGCCACGAGGGGCCGCCTGCTGGCCGAGTGCGTGCGCGACCCGGAGCTGCTGACCTTCGTCGAGGACTCCTTCGCGAGCGCGAGCCGCGAGGATGCGGCTCCGCGCAGCCCGGGAGAGCACGGCCTCAACGGCAGCCCGCGCCCCGCGGAGCTCCAGCTGCAGGGACCTGGTGCGGCGGCGGTGATGGCCGCGGCGGAGCCTCTGCGCCGCGCGGATGGCCGCATCGACGGCATGATCATCCTGATCGAGGACGTCACCCGCCTGAGGCGGCTCGAGTCGATGCGCACCGACTTCGCGGCCAACGTGTCGCACGAGCTCCGCACGCCGATCACCAACATCAAGGGATACGCAGAGACCCTGCAGGAGGTCGGCTTCGACGATGCCGCGCAGGCGCGCCGCTTCGTGGAGGTGATTCAGCGCAACGCGCAGCGCCTCGCCGCGCTGGTGGAGGACATCCTGCTGCTGTCGTTCCTCGAGCAGCCTGGCCATCACGAGCAGATCGAGAGGCATCCGATCGCGGTCGACGATGTCGTCGCCGAGGTGCTCGAGGAGCTCGGGCCTCCCGCTGCCGCGCGCAAGGTTGCCGTGCAGCTGGCCGAGCCCTCGCACCTGACGATCGTGGCCGACCGGCGACTGGCGCTTCAGGCGATCGGCAACCTCGTCTCCAATGCCGTCAAGTTCTCCTCCGAGGGCTCGACCGTGCAGGTGCGGGTGACCCGGGACCGCGGGTTCGCGGACATTGCGGTCACCGACGAGGGGCCTGGGATCCCCGAGCGGCACCTGCCCCGTATATTCGAGCGCTTCTACCGGGTGGACAAGGCGCGCAGCCGCGAGCAAGGCGGCACAGGGCTTGGCCTCTCGATCGTCAAGCACGTGGCCCGCGTCCACGGCGGACACATCACTGCGGAGAGCGTTGTGGGCCGTGGGTCAACATTCAGGCTGTCGCTTCCGCTCGCCACGTAGTCCGAGAACTGCGCCAACTACACAGTTTCTGAACACAACGTGAACATTCGACGGCGATACTGCGCCCTCCCCCAGCAGCCCTCGAAGGACCGCCGAATGACCAGAATCAACGCCCGCACACTCGCCTCCGTTGCCCTCCTGCTCTGCCTCGTCGGCGCTGGCGCCAGCCAGGAT
>VERO01000287.1 GCA_018882625.1 Phycisphaerales bacterium
CGGGCGGCTTCGGTCGGAAGGCCGGGCGGGCGGGGCCGCAGGCGTAGACCCCGCGGGACCTGCAGGTCCCGAAGGACCACGGCTGGTCACGGCAGGACGCATCGGAGCGGCAGGCTGGGGCGCCTGACGCGATGGCGCTGCCGCGGACGCGGCGGGCGGCTCAACCGGGCGCGACACCGGAATGACCGGGGGCGGCACGGCGGCGACAGCAGGCGCTGCGGCGCGCGGCGCCTCCGGTGCCTTCGCGACCGGTGCGGGTGCAGCGGCGACGGGCGCAGCGGGTGCGCTCGGCGCGGCGACCGCATCGGCAGCCTCAGCGGCTGGGCTCGACGTCTCCGCTGAACCCTCTTCCGACAGGCCCTTCTTCGCCTTGCCCCGCTTGGGTGCGACCTTCTCGGCACGCTCGCGTGCCGCATCGACATCCACGCGCTCCGCGGTCTCGATTGCCGTCGACGAACCGGCGACGCCGCCGAACCACTCGCGGATCGTCTGGGAAAGACCGATCGACACCGTCGACTGGGGATTCGAGACCTCCTCGATTCCCTCGCGCTTGCACTTCTCGATCACGTCCTTGGACGTGACGCCAAGCTCCTTCGCCAGTGCCGAGATGCGGACCTTCTTGGTGGTTTTCGTCGTCAATCGCTGCTCCGTGTGTGCGTGAAGTCTGTCATTCAGTCACAGTTCCCCAACGATCATCCCTGCGCAGGCTCGTCGCTGGTGATGCCCAGGATGCTGTCCGCCGCAGCCTCGCTCTCGGCGTCGGTCGCGACCGCTCCCTCGCCGCCCAGCAGCGCGTCGGCCTGCGCGCCTTCCTCGGCGCGCCGCGCCTCCTCGGCCGCCTTCTCCTGCGCCATCTGCTCGGCTACCGCGCGGCCGCGCTCGGCGCAGGTCGACACGACCTGCTGCGCCATTTCCGGCGTCATGCCGCACTCCTGCACGAGCACCGGCTCGCCGACCTCCTCAACGTCGAAGACGCTGATCATGCCGAGCGCGCCCATGCGGTCGAGCATCTCGTCGGTGATCCCGGGCACCGTGCGCACGGTCTCCTCCAGGATCTGCAGTCCCTTCTGGAACTCCGGCGGCGTCAGGATGTCGACGTCCCATCCGGTAAGGCGCGCCGCGAGGCGCACGTTCTGGCCGCGGCGGCCGATCGCCAGCGACAGCTGGTCGTCCCGCACGATGATCGTCGCGCGCCCGAGCTCAAAGCACAGCGAGACCTCCTCGACCTCCGCGGGCTTGAGGGCATTGGCGATGAGCACCTGGCTCGACTCGTTCCAGCGGACGATGTCGATCTTCTCGCCGCCGAGCTCGTCCACGATGTTGCGGATGCGCGAGCCGCGCACGCCGACGCACGCACCGACGGCGTCGACCTTCGCGTCCATGCTCGACACCGCAAGCTTGGTGCGGAAGCCTGGCTCTCGCGCCATCGCCTTGATGTCGATGGTGCGCTCGGAGACCTCGGGCACCTCAGCCTCGAAGAGCTTGCGGATGAAGTCCGGGTGCGCACGCGACAGCACGATCTTGACCTGGTGGCCGGCGTCGCGCACATCCAGCAGCAGGCAGCGGACGCGGTCGCCGGGCTGGAACTGCTCGCCCGGGATCTGCTCCGAGCGCGGCATGAAGCCCTCGGCGCGGTCGATCTGCACGATCAGCGCATTCCCCTCGTAGCGCTGCGCGAGCCCGGTCACGAGCTCGCCGCGGCGCTTGGTGTACTCGTCGAGCAGCGAGTTGCGCTCGTTCTCGCGGTTGCGCTGGATCATCACCTGCTTGGCGGTCTGCGCCGCGATGCGGCCCAGGCGCTGGGGATCGTTGATCTCCTCGCGCGAACCGTCGGCGAGATTCCGCCACAGGGAGATCTGGCCGCTGAGCCGGTCAATGGCGCATCCGAACTCCTCGAGGTCGAGGGAGTTGAAGTACTTGCGGGCCGCGCTCATCATGGCCTGCTCGAGGTTCTGGAACACCAGCTCGCGGTCCACGCCCTTCTCGCGCGCCACGGTGTCCACCAGTCGGATGACGTTGTCGTTCATTGAGTTCAGTTCCTTGGATTGTCGGGATGGGATGTTGGGATGTCGAAGCGCCAGACCGCGCCAAAAACACGTCGGGCCATGGACGCGCGGTCACGCCCATGGCCCGTCCGAACCGAGCAGCGGTGCCGGATCAGCCCATCAGGGCCTCCGGCACGGCAGCGCCGACCGCACGGGCGAGGATGACGCAGGAACGCGTCATCCGTGGCTCGTGTGGAACCCCATGGGGAGCATGCGCTGAACTGCGGCGTTGGCGTGCGTCATGGGGTCTGGTCGGTCGGTGCGGACAGGCTCGAAGCCACGCGGCTTCGAATCGGGGATTATAGCCATCTTTGGCCGAAATCCGCAATCCTGCGCTGCATTGGCTCGATCCATAGGATTCTTGGACATGCCTGTGACATCCCTGAGGCGCATCATGACTGCGGCAATGGCCCTTCTGGGCCTTGTGGCAGCGCTTTCACCTGCCCTGGCGGGCCCTCCAGGGGGCAGCTCAAGCCAAGCTGCCGCCTTTGACTCCGGTCCCGTCCGCTCGTCCGAGGAGGCGGTTCGGGTGTCGGTCGAGCCCGCCGCGGCGCGCGTCGCGCCGGGCGCCGACGTGCCCATCGCCATCGTGCTGGACTTCAGGCCGTCATGGCACGCGTGGAGCGACGACCGCACGCTTCCGGCGAGCATCGCGCGCTTCGACGGCGCGATCCACACCAGCGTGCACGTCGAGACCGGATCCATCGGCGCGGGCACGCTCCGCGCGGCGGCCGCGCCCGCACCGATGCGTCCGGGCATGCCTCCACCCGACGGCACCGCGGCGGCGCTCGTGCAATGGCCGATGTACTCCACCATCGAGGCGGATGTCGGCGAAGGGCGCAAGCCGTACGCGGTCTTCTCCGAGCAAGTCGTGATCTACCTGCCGCTTGTGGTGGCGCCTGATGCGCCCGCGGGCACTGCGACGCTCAAGGGCTACGTGCAGCTGCAGGCATGCGACGACTCCACATGCGTCGCCCCTGCGGACATCCCGTTCACGGTGTCAGTGACGGTCGAGCCCGGCGCCACGATGGGTCCGCCAGGCCCGCGGTTCTCGTCCTTCGATCCGGCGATCTTCGCGAGCATCCACTCGGGCAAGCCTGGCGCCACGG
>VERO01000288.1 GCA_018882625.1 Phycisphaerales bacterium
CGCAGATGGTGTGGGGCGACCGCGCCATCTTCATTGTGCAGAACCTGCGCAAGGCCCGCGAGGACATCTGGGAGATCGCGTCCAACGTCTTCACGCAGGAGCAGATCGACGACATCGACCTGATGATCACGAACTGGTGGTACTCCAACGGCGGCACGGAGTTCGTCGCGTACGTGCGCTTCTCGGACATCGCGACCCGCAAGGGCAAGGCGATCATCGAGGAGGTGCGCGACGGCGGAGGGCTGCTCGCGCCGCTGGACAAGGCGACCGAGCAGTTCGAGGACGCCAACTTCGCGGCGCAGCGCGCCTTCTTCTGGGCCAAGCGCGTGCCGCTCTTCGCCAACTGGCAGGCGCTGGCGCTTGTCTACGAGTTCATGGTCATGCCGGAAGTGCAGACCGCGCTCTCGGACGCGAACCGGCTCGTGAAGATGGTCGAGGGGTTTCCCGAAGGCCTCGAGGCCAAGGGCACGATGGCGCGCCAGCTCATCGCCGACGTGCGCGGCACGATGTCGGATGCAGGCACCCTGCTCGACAAGGTGGGCCCGATCATGACGACGGTGCAGGGCATCACGACCGAGTCGGGCACTGCCCTGAGCCGCGTGAACGAGGCGCTCGCCACCGTCAGCGCCATGCAGGAGCGCGCGGCAGCCTCCGCGTCACCGGCGCAGCCCTCGGAACCCGTGAAGCTCGAGGAATACGGCGCGCTGCTCGAGCAGGTGCGCCAGAACCTCGTCGAGGCCAACTCGCTGCTCGGCAGCGCAAACACCCTCACCGACCAGCAGCAGCTTGCAGGACGCCTCAAGCCGATCGAGGACCTCATCCAGATGCGGATCCACGAGGTGCAGAAGGCAACCACCGAGGTGATCAACGGCGTCTTCATCAGGCTAGGAATCCTGCTCGCGGTGCTCGTCGCCGCGCTCGCCATCGTCATGCGGCGCCGGGTCGCCGCCAGGAGCTGAACCATGGATGCGATCATCGCCATTGCCGTCGCCGCCGGACTCTCGCAGTCCACGATGCCGCTCCCGACCACCCAGACCCCCATCTCGGACGGCAGCAACACGCGCGAGGCCGCCGTCGATGCGCTGGTGTCGAGCTTCCCCGAGTACCCGGAGGTCGAGCAGCCCCTCAAGGGAACCCTCACGATCGCCGGGAGCGCCACAATGGCGCGCATGCTGTCGATGCTCGCGGAAGACTTCCAGGAGCTCCACCCAAACGCGAAGATCGAGGTCAACCAGGGCGGGAGCTCGCGCGGAATCGAGGCCCTGAAGGCTGGCCGAGGCGACCTCGCCGCCGTGTCGCGCAACCTCACGCCCGAGGAGATCGCCGCGATCGAGAAGGCCACCGGCAAGCGCGCTGTGGTGATCCCGGTGGGCCGCGACGCGGTGTGCGTCTACGTGAACGCCGACAACCCCGTGAAGAGCCTCACGCGCGAGCAGCTCAACGGCATCTTCGCGCTCACCCACAACCTTTCCGACACGATGGTGATGCGCTGGAGCGACATCGACCCGTCGCTTCCGATGGGCGGCGCCTGGGTCACGCTGTACGTGCTTGACCCAAGCCACGGCACGATGCGGGAGTTCATCAGCCACGTGATGCCGGGCGAGCGCTTCCAGACCAGCATGTGCTACCAGCAGCCGACTCCATCGGCTGTCGTGAACGCATGCTGCGCCTACCCGAACGCGGTGGGCATCTCGTCGTTCCTCAACCAGCAGCCTCGCGCGCGCATGGTGCCCGTGCAGATGTCGGCGGACCGGCCCGCGGTGGAGCCGACGTTCTGGACGATCCACCGTGGCGAGTACCCGATGACCGTGCCGCTGAACCTGGTGGCGCTCACGGACGCGTCGGGAGCGCTCTCGCCGCTCGCGTGCGAGTGGGTGCGCTACCTGTGGTCCCAGTCTGCCGCAGATACGGTCGCTGACATGGGCGGGGTGCTGCCTCAGCTTGAGGCTATGCCTGAGTTCGTGCGCGCATCGATGCCCACGCGGGCGAAGGTCTCGGGCGCGGCATCTCCAAGCGAGCCCGCTGCTCCCGCGGCGCCACCGTCGAAGTGACCGCACACGCGCGGCGCCCCTGCGGCCTCACGCGAACGACGCCGGAAGGTCCACCGCGGCGGCGAGCTGCCGCAGGTACTCCCCCTCCGGCACCTCCTGCGCACCGAAGCGCATGATGTGGGGATTCGAGTACTGCGAGTCGAGCAGCGCGAAGCCGCGCGCACGCAGCCGGTCCACCAGGTGCACCAGGCAGACCTTGCTCGAGTCCGTGCCTCCGAGTTCAGGCCTGCTGAACATGCTCTCGCCGAAGAACGCACCGCCGATCGCCACGCCGTAGAGGCCGCCGACCAGCGCGCCGTCGCGCCACGCCTCCACAGAGTGCGCGTGGCCGGCCTCGTGCATCCGCTCGAAGCTGCGGATGATCGTGGGATCGATCCACGTGCCTGCGTCAGGCCGCTCCGTGGCGCATGCGGCAATCACGCGCGCGAAGGCCGTGTTGACCCGGACCTCGAACCGGCCGCTGCGCACGCGCCGCGCGAGCGAATCCGGCACCCGAAACCGCCCATCAAGGGGAATCACGCACCGCACCGCAACCGTGTAGAAGGCAACCTCGCCGGTATCCGAGTCGGCCATGGGGAACCAGCCTGACCGGTACGCCTGCAGCAGCGCATCGATGGGGATGTACGGTCGTTCGCGGTGCATGGCAGGTCGCCGCCCGCTCAGCCGCTTGCCGCCGCCGCGCGACGCACCGGCCGAGACAGCACGCGCACCTGCGCGAACTGACGGTGACCCTCGCGCCCGGAGTGGTAGCCAAAGCCCGACTGGCGCGCGCCAACCCATGGCGTGCCGCGCGAACCGCCGCACCCCTGGTTGATGCCGACCATGCCTGCAGTCAGCCGCGATGCGACATCTGCGGCCTCGTCCTCCGCGCCGAAGACCGCGGCACCAAGTCCGTACGGCGTGTCGTTGGCCAGTCGCACCGCCTCATCGGCATCGCGCACCACCATCACGCCCACGACGGGGCCGAACGTCTCCTCGCGCATCAGCGCCATCGAGTGATCCACATCGACCAGGATCGTGGGCGGCACGAAGTTGCCCTCCCCCTCGCCGCCGCCCAGGATCGCCCGCGCGCCGTGCGCCACCGCATCGCGCACCTG
>VERO01000289.1 GCA_018882625.1 Phycisphaerales bacterium
CGCCAGGACCTTGCGGCGATCCTGGGGCGCAAGGTGGATGTCATCACGCGGCGCGGCGTGCGCAATCCCCTTCTGCTCAAGTCCCTCGAGCAGGACGCCATCCCGATGTACACAGCCGATGCGGCATCATGCGCGCACTGTTCCGCCACGCCGGGTCGCACCGGTTGATGTCGGCCACGGCGCCTGGCCAAGCCGCTGGACGGACCGATGGGTTTCAGTCAGCCGGACGCGCGGGTTTCAGATAGCCGCACTCTAAGGTTGCAACTGGACGCATTCCAAACTTACAATCGGACGCATGCCGGACGCGCCTCAGATCCCCCGCCTCGCCGAGGGTCCGCTTGCCGAAGCGCTTGCGGATACGCCCGTCGTGATCGTCCACGGGCCGCGGCAGTGCGGCAAGACTACGCTCGTAACACGGATAGGCACGCGCCTCGGCTTCGAGTATGTCAACCTTGACGACGATGCTGCGAGGCGCGCTGCCCGGGACGACCCCGCCGGCTTCGTGGCACGGCTCCCGGAACGAGCGATCATTGACGAGGTGCAGCGGGCTCCGGAGCTGCTTCTCCCGCTAAAGGTCGAGGTCGATCGGCGTCGCGTACCCGGACGGTTCCTGCTCACCGGATCGGCGAACGTGCTTCTCCTGCCACGGGTCGCAGACTCGTTGGCAGGACGGATGGGATCGATTCGGCTTCATCCGTTGGCGCAGTGCGAGATCGAGCGCATGGAACCGAAGTTCCTTCGCGGAGTGATGCAGGGCGAATTCATGGTCCGTTCATCGCCTCGGCTCGGCGAGGAGCTCGCCGCGCGCATCGCGGCGGGCGGCTTCCCGGCAGCTCTTGCCCGACGCACAGCCGCGCGACGACGTCAGTGGTACGTGGACTATGTCGATGCGATGGTGCAGCGAGACCTACGGGACCTCTCGCGGATTGGCTCGCTCCGCACGATCCCTAAGTTGCTGAAGCTGGCTGCCTCACAGACAGCACGGCTGTTCAACGCGAGCGATCTTGCTGCACCGTTCCAGGTCTCCCGGCCCACCATCCGTGACTACGTCACGCTGCTCGAGCGCATCTTCGTCGTTGACGAGCTTCCGCCTTGGCACAGCAATCGCCTTAAACGGCTTGTCAAGACACCGAAGCTGCATCTGGCTGATACTGGCTTGGCCTGCGCGCTGCTCGGCGTCACCGCCGCGGACATCTGGCAGGACCGCAGCTTACTTGGGCAGATGCTCGAGACCTTCGTCTACGGCGAGCTGCGGCGGCAGGCGTCCGGCATCGGCGAGCCAGTGGACTTTGCGCATTATCGTGACAAGGATGGTGCTGAAGTAGACATCGTGATCGAGCATGCAGGCGCACGCGTCAGCGGAGTGGAAGTGAAGGCCTCATCCACAGTGCATCCCACGGACTTCCGCGGCCTGCGGCGGCTGCGCGAGGCGACGGGCAAGCGGTTCTCCTGCGGCGTGGTCTTGTATGACGGGGAGGTCACAGCCGGCTTCGGCGACGGCATGTTCGCCGTGCCTCTCGCGACACTATGGGGCTGACGCGCTTCATGGCTTAAGCCGGGTTCGCGCACTACCAACGGGTCAATTCGCATGTACCTGTCGGTCTGTGAGTACGTCATGATGCTGACGAGGACAGCGAGTTCGAACTCGAACGCTTTGTCCCAAATGATGGGTCCCGCCCGCGGGCCAGTCCCTACACAGCGATAGCGAACTGTTGGCGATTTGCCCGTGCCGCACGCGCTGCACGTAACCCGGCGGTCAGCTTTCGAATCTGGCGCTCTCTACTTCAAGTGGCGCGTGCCAAATGGACGCGCCCGCTGGTTAAGAGTGAACGCCCTGGCCCCCCGGCCGGGGCGTTCGCGTTTTGCGCCGTGCGTACGCGCTTTTGCCACAAGGGGTTGCGTGCGCGGAGGTCTCTCGGGGTGGGCCAGAGGCGAGGTGCTGCAGGTGTGCTGGCCGGCCATCGCGAGACACGTCCCGAGGTGTCTCTGGTCGCATCAAGAGACCTTCCCGGGTGTCGGTGTCTCGGGTTAAGAGAAGTGGCTCGATTTTGCAGGGCAGTCATAACCAGTCTCGCGCGAAAGTGGCTCCAGACATAACCCAGCGCACCCCCCGCTTCACGAAACGCTACGTTTCAAGGCATTCCAGCGCGCGCGGGAGGTCTCGCCTCCGAGGGCCTCCGGACATAACCGCGGGGCGTGAAACGAAGCGCCGCAGGCTCCAACGCGGCGGCCACCGCGACAGCCAGTCCAGACGCCACCGCGGACCGGGTTCCCGGGACGCGGCAGCGCTACCTCGATTCGGATCCCGCGGCGAGCGGGCCCCGGTACGCCCCCTGGACCCCGCGCCGCTCCCCTACCGATCCCTCGGCAGGGCGCTGTGCGCGGCGTGCTCGCGACTCGGAACCCGTTGTCGTTGTTGTCGTTGGACGGGTTGTTGTTGTTGCGTTTCGACGACCGGCAGTTGTTGGAGTTGTTGTTCCAGCTGCCGCCGCGCAACACACGGTTCGGTCGTTTGTGGGAGGCCTACCGCGGGCAAGGCTAACCCGCACGCGACGGCAGGCTGCTCCACGCCGGCCCGTCCGCCGGCAGCCCGCTGCGCCTCAGCACGTGGGCCACGATGCTGCCGCTGGTCGCGTGCCGCGCATGCCCGATCCACGCGCACACGCTCGCACGAAGGCCATGCGGCGACACCTCGCCGTGCGCCACGCCAGCGGCCATCGACCGGATCCGCCTCGTGGCGCGCACCATGGAATCGCGTCCGAGCCTGCGGCTGCCGCCACGGAGCACGAAGCCCAGGAATGGCACCGGACTGCGCGTGGAGTGCACGCCGCCCTTGCGCGGGTGCAGCCGGAGCCGAAGGCCCTGAAGCGCCGCATCGGCACGTGCCCTCACCTCCCAGAGCGCGTCCCGGTCGTCGCCGAAGACCAGGAAGTCGTCGCAATACCGCACGTACTCGCCGCATCGGAGGCCGTCCATGACCGTGTGGTCGAAGCGGTCGAGGTACACGTTGGCCAGGAACTGGCTCGTCAGGTTGCCGATCGGGAGTCCACGGCGGCGCTCCGCAGGGTCGAAGAGCCCGTCGCCTGGAAACCACTCCATCACGTGCTCCTGGGCGTTGCTGCCGTCGATCACGCGGTCGAGCAC
>VERO01000290.1 GCA_018882625.1 Phycisphaerales bacterium
CCCCTGGCCAGGACATGGTCGATCCCGACACAGGGGAGGCGCTCGGATCAGAGGAGATACGCGTGGGATGGGCGCGCGTCACGAACGCAGGTCCACGCTTCTCGACGGCGCAGGCGATCGAGGACTTCGGCATCGACCGGGGCTCGATCATGCGGTTGCGTCCCGAGGGGCTGCCTGCGGGGGTCGACCCGAATGCGAAGGCGAGCGGATCGGCGTCTCCGGGCGCAGTGGGCAGTCCAGCGCGACCGGCTGGCGCGGCAAGTGCCGCTCCCACGGTGCCGCCTGCAGGTGCGAACGTGCCGAGTGCCTCATCTGCCAACGGATCCGCTGCGCCGGTTGCAGCGGCAGCAGCGCCGATGAAGGTGGCGATCTTCGTGAAGCAGCGGCCCGGCTGCATTCCGCAGGACAAGGTGAGCGTGCTCGAGGACGACCTCACGGCGGCAGTGACGAGCGGGCGCTTCGAGGTGATCCGTCGCGAGGATGTGGTGAATGCCGTCAACCGGCTCGCGCCCTCTGGGCCGAATGCGGGGACGGGCACTCCCGAGTCGGAGCTCGCGGACCGTCTGCTCTCGAGCCAGACGTCCGCCGTGAATCTCGCCGCCAACATGAATGCGGCGTACCTGCTCACGGCGGCGATCACCACATTCGACAAGGCCACCCGCGCGTTCAACGATCCTGCGCTCAAGGTGGAGACGGTGGTCACGGAATGGACGCTCGACGTGACCTACTCGATCCTCGACGGCACGACGGGCGGCAGCCTGGTGTCCGGCAGCGCGCTGTCCCGCGTGGCGGTGCGCCAGACGCCGGAGCTTGCCGTGGAGATCGATGCGCTCAACAGGTGCCTGCGCGAGAGCGCGGGCAAGATTGGCGTGGCGCTGAACGAGGTCGCGGCGCGCGGCGGCATCCGGGATGCGGCCACGACGCCCGCGGACACGAAGGTGCAGATCACGGCAGTGCTTGCGGACCTCAGCGTGCCTGAGGCGGTGAAGGGCCCTGATGGCCAGTACACCGTGACGGCCAACCAGTACCGGCCCGAGCCGATGAACGTGTCAGTCATGGTCGACGGCATGGTGATCGGCCAGACGCCCGGAACATACGAGATTCGCCCCGGGCTCCACCGCATCCGGCTTGAGCGGCCGGGCCTCGAGCCGGTCGAGCGCATGGTCAACGTCAAGCCGGGCCTGGCGATCTCGATTCCGATGCAGCTCTCGCCAGAGGGCCGCGCCAACTGGGAGCGCAACGCCCGTTTCTTCTCGGAGCTGCAGAATGGCGCAGTCCTGCGCGAGGCGGAGCTGATCCGCGTCAACGCGATGGCTGAGTTCCTCAAGCAGAGCAGCATCCGGATCGACACGAGCAACGTGCAGAACCTGAATGTGGGAGGACAATCGCTGTGGTGGCAGCTGCTGAATCCGTGACCATCACCGGTGCAGTGCGCTTCGGTTCGTCGCCCCGCACTGGCTGGCGCGTGGCGCTGTGCGCTGTGGTGGCGCTTGCCATGGCGGCAGGGTGCCAGCGCGATCTGCGCGAGACGATGGCCTCCATCGACGCGTCGTACTCCGCGGGGCAGTACGCGCAGGCGAGCACGATCGCGTCCGGCGCGGCGGAGCAGAACGGCAACGACGAGCAGGACCGCCTGGTCTACTGGATCGCTGCGGGCCATATGGCGCAGGCGTCGGGTGACACGGAACGGAGCCGTCACTGGTTCGGGCTGGCGTACGAGCAGATTCGCCCTTACCTGGACAGCAAGGCTGAGGCCACAGTGTCGGAGGCGATCGCGACGACGGCCGTGAACCAGACGATCCGGATCTACCGCGGCACGCCGCCGGAGCGGATCATGCTGTGCGGGCTGCAGGGCGTGAACTGCATGGCTGAGGGCAAGCTCGACGAAGCGCGACTTGAGCTCAACCGCGCGAGGGACTTCCAGCAGGACGCGGTGTCGCGCTTTGAGCAGGAGGTGGCGTCAGAGCAGTCGGCTGCGCAGGAGTCCTGGAAGTCTGAAGGCTGGGATCCATCGGTCGCAGGCAGCGCGCTCGACCAGGTGCGTGCGCACCAGGGCGAGCTGGCGAACATCAAGGGCTACGCGTCATTCGGGAACCCATTCGTCAGCTACATGCGCGCCGTGTTCCTGATGGCGTCGAGCGGCGACGCCAGCGACCGGCAGAATGCGCGTGCGGACCTGAAGTCGGTTCAGGAGATGGTGCCCGGCTTCGCGCTCGCGGACGAGGACATCGCGCTGATCGATGCCGATGCGCCGGCCGGTCGGATGCCCGTGACATGGGTCTTCTTCCTGACTGGGCTCGCGCCCAACTATGACGAGTTCAGGCTGGACATCCCGATTCCCGTGGGGCAGGTGAACTACGTCTCTGCGGCGTTCCCCGTGCTCAAGGTGCGCAATGACTTCGTGGACGCCATCGAGATGCCGGCCGCGGATGGCGCCGCAGCGCACCGTTCCGTGCCGCTTGCGAATCTCGACGCCGTCGTCACCGAGGAGTTCAACGCACGCCTGCCCGCCATCGTGACGCAGGAGATCATCAGCTCGGCGTCGAAGGCTGCGGCCACCTTGGCGGCGAGCCAGGCGGCCTACTCCCAGGACTACTACGCCGGCCTGGCGGTGCAGATCGCCGGCATCGCATACCAGGCCGCCTCGACGGCGGCGGACCTCCGCTGCTGGAGCACGATGCCGAAGCAGGTCGGGCTGCTTCGGGTGCCAACGCCGGCCGATGGCATGCTCGCGATCCGCAGGGCATCGGGCGCAGAGCTCTGCGCGGTGAGCGTGAAGCCCGGAGCTCCGAACATCGTGTTCCTCACGTTGCCCTCGTCGATGGCGCCGGCGCCGTCGGTGCAGGTGGCGCGGCTTCACCAGGACTTCGAGCACGTCGTGCACCTGCCCGCAGCGGCACCGGTGCAGGCGCCCACGATGGTCAGTTCAACCTACGCACCCACCGGAGATACGCCATGAGAAGGTCCCATCCAGCCATCGCATCGATCATCATGGCTCTCGCGCTCGGCGCGTGCGGCAGCGTCAACACCACCTACACCCGCACGACCCCCGCGGACACCAGCATCCCGGCGCAGACGCAGGTGAACGACCTGCTGACGCAGATCTTCCTCAAGGCAGGCGAGGTCCGCATGTTCCCGAGC
>VERO01000291.1 GCA_018882625.1 Phycisphaerales bacterium
GCGCACGACTCGAGCACCCAGCAGCTGATCAGTCGATACCGCGCCACGCGCGGACGGTGACGTGCAGGTGCGCGCTAGGCGGCGCCCGACAGGCGGCGTGCGCAGGCGCCGATGACCTGCGCTGCACGGGCGACCTCATCCATCGTGGTCTCGCGGCCAACGGTCAGGCGCAGCGTGCCGTGCGCAACCTCGGGCGGGAGGCCCATGGCGGCGATCACGGGCGAGGGCTCGAGCGACCCGCTGCTGCACGCGGCGCCAGCCGACGCGCAGATCCCGCGCTCGGACAGCAGCAGCAGCATGGCCTCCGACGCGAGCCGCGGGAACCCGACACTGCACGTGTTCCAGAGTCGCTGCGCAGGCCGCAGCGGGACGCATTCGGGGTAGGCCTGCGCCAGGTGCGACTCGAGCGCGTCGCGCACCGCACGCCCGGACTCGATGCGCGACGCGTCGGCGAGCCACTGGGCGCTCTCGCGTGCAGCCGCACCCATGCCGACGATGCCGGGCACGTTCTCGGTGCCTCCGCGCCGTCCGCGCTCCTGAGGGCCGCCGACGATCTCGGCCGGCATCGCCACGCCGCGCCGCACCACGAGGGCCCCAACGCCCTTGGGACCGTGGAACTTGTGCGCGGACAGTGTCATAAGGTCTGCACCGAGCGCCCGGAAGTCGGTGGGCATCTTCCCCACCCACTGCGTGGCGTCGGTGTGGAACCGAACCCCCGCATCCCGGCACATGCGGGCGGCGGCCGGGGCATCGAGCAGCGCACCCGTCTCGTTGTTGGCCCACATGAGCGAGACGAGCGCGATCTCGGCTGGGCGGCTCCTCAGGAGCGCCCCGAGCTCCGCAAGGTCCGCGGCGCCGTCCGCGTGACCGAGCCAGTGCACGTGGCAGAGCCCGCGCGACTCGAACTCGGCGGCGCACTCGCGCACGGCGCTGTGCTCAAGCCGCGTCGTGACCACGAGCGGCCGCACCGCCCGCTCACCCTGCACCGCCCGCTCACCCTGCATCGCTGCGTCGCGCATGGCGGACTGCGCTCGCTGCGCCTGCCAGGCGTCGATCGAGCCCCGCATGGCGTGGCTGCAGGACTCGGTGCCTCCAGAGGTGAAGACGATCTCGCGCGGCGTGCAGCCCACGAGCGACGCGAGGGACTCCCGCGCCAGCTCCACCGCGTGCCTCGCCGCCATGCCCACCTGGTGGATGCTCGAGGGATTGCCCCATCCCCGGCGCATCGCATCGACCACGGCATCGATGACCCCCGGCGAGGGCGCGGTCGTGGCGTTGTGGTCGAGGTCGATGAGATTCACGGCGAGCTTCCGAACGGTAGGGCATGCACCCGAGGCCACGGGTGCACGGCCGGACTGGCGCACATGAGGGCCGAACCTCGTTCGGTCCGGATGCGACAGGACCCCGGCGGAACCGGGGTCCTGTTCAGTCTGGTGATGCCGAGCCTGGCCGCTGGCACCGCAGTGCGGATGAGAGGAATCGAACCTCCACGGGTGTTACCCCACAAGAACCTGAATCTTGCGCGTCTGCCAGTTCCGCCACATCCGCGTGAGGCGCAAGTGTAGCAGGCGGATCGGGCACCCGGCCCGACCCGCCCGCCACACCGCTCTCCGGCATGACCGCGGGTGAATCCCGCCGCAGCGTGCGCGGCTCAGTCCTCGGACATCGACGTGGACCCGGAGCCCGAACCCGTTGGCGACCGTTCGCCGCGCGCCGCCGCCGCGCGCCGCCGCTCCACGACCTCGTTCCGCACCGCCGCGAAGATGTCGGCGTTCTCGCGCAGGAACTGCTTGGCGCTCTCGCGCCCCTGTCCCAGCCGCGTCTCGCGGAAGCTGAACCAGGAGCCCGACTTCTCGACGACGCTATCCGCGACGGCCAGGTCGAGGAGGTCGCCCGACAGCGAGATGCCCTCGTCGAACATGATGTCGAACTCCGTCTCCCGGAAGGGTGGCGCGATCTTGTTCTTCACCACCTTGGCGCGCACCCGGTTGCCGACGTTGCGCTCGCCGTCCTTGATGGCGCCGATGCGGCGGATGTCGATGCGCACCGACGCATAGAACTTCAGCGCACGTCCGCCGGTGGTCGTCTCCGGGCTGCCGAACATGACGCCGATCTTCTCGCGCAGCTGGTTGATGAAGATCACGATGCACTCGCTCTTGGCGATGGCGCCGGTGAGCTTCCGCAGTGCCTGGCTCATGAGGCGGGCCTGGAGGCCGACGTGGCTGTCGCCCATCTCGCCCTCGATCTCGGCCTTGGGAATGAGCGCCGCGACAGAGTCGACGACGATGACGTCAACGGCATTGGAACGCACCAGCAGCTCGCAGATCTCGAGGGCCTGCTCGCCGGTGTCCGGCTGCGAGATGAGCATCTGCTCGAGATCCACGCCGAGACGCTTGGCCCACGACGGGTCAAGGGCATGCTCAGCGTCGATGAATGCGGCGTTGCCGCCGGCCTTCTGCGCATTGGCGATCACCGTGAGCGCCAGCGTGGTCTTGCCGCTCGACTCGGGGCCGAAGATCTCGATGACGCGCCCTCTGGGCAGCCCACGCCCGCCGAGCGCCATGTCGAGGCTCAGCGCCCCCGTCGACACTGAGGGGATCTCCGGGATCTTGTCGGAGTCGAGCTTCATGATCGACCCCTTGCCGTAGGCCTTCTCGATCTGCCCAACCGCCGCCTCAAGCGCGCGCAGCCGGCCCTTGGCATCGAGGCCGCCCGGCTTGACCTCCGACCTGCTGTCGGTGGGCTTGGTGGACTTGGCGTCGCCTGAACTGGAGATCGTCTTGGTGGGCATGGCCGACATTGAACCCTTGGCATCACCACCCGTGGGCGCTCCGACAGGTTGCGCAGCCGACTTTCCAGCCGCCGAAGCCACGGCCTCCGTGCGAGCGGCGCCCGTGCGCGACTCGGGCGGGAGCGCATCCGCGATCCGGCCACCGGCGGAGGTGGCTGCGCTACCTGGTGCGCCTGTCCGTGCAGATGCGCTGACCGCGATCCCCGCGACGGTGCCTGAGGCGGCGCTCGCTGCAGGGCTCGGGTTCTTCTGGGCGGGTTGGGCGGGGGTCTTCGTTCCGTTGCTGACCATGGGTTTCTGTGTCCTTCCGTGGGTTGTGCCGAGCCTGAGC
>VERO01000292.1 GCA_018882625.1 Phycisphaerales bacterium
TCTCGATCCCCACCAACGTGCCCGTGCAGCGCGAGGACCGCACCGACCTCGTGTACCTCGCGCAGAAGGACAAGTGGGATTCCGTCGTGGAGGAGATTCGCCGGCACCATGACCTGGGGCGCCCCGTGCTGGTTGGGACGACCAGCGTCGAGAAGAGCGAGCGGCTGTCCAAGGAGCTGCAGCGGAGGCTCGGCATCCCGCACGAGGTGCTCAACGCCGTCAAGCACGACCGCGAGGCCGAGATCGTCGCCGGCGCGGGCCAGCTCGGCGCGGTGATGATCGCCACGAACATGGCCGGCCGCGGCACTGACATCAAGCTGGCGCGCATCACGCACGAGGCGCTGCTCGAGCACTGGAAGAGGCGCAACATCGCGCCCAAGGACGCATCGCTGGCCGCGGGCGAGGAGGCGTGCATCGCACGCATCTGGCAGCACCTGCTGGTCACGCAGGCGAAGATGGACCGAGCGGAGGCTGCGAGGCTGTCGCCCGAGGAGGCGCGCAGGGCCATCATGGCGCATTGGGCCAGCGAGCACGGCGGGATCGAGGCATCGAAGGCCTCCGGCATGGGCGTGCCGCAGCTCGAGGCCACGCTCGACGGCGCGGGCTGGCTGCTCCACCGGATCCGCTTCGCGCACAGCACCGAGGCGCTTGGCGGGCTTCACATCATCGGCACGGAGCGGCACGAGAGCCGGCGCATCGACAACCAGCTGCGCGGCCGCGCAGGCCGCCAGGGCGACTTCGGCTCGAGCCGCTTCTTCCTGGCGCTCGACGACGACCTCATGAAGATGTTCATGGGCAAGGCGGTCCTGAACGTGCTCAGCCGGCTTGGGATGCGCGAGGGCGACTTCATCGACTCGCCGATGGTCATGCGCAGCGTCGAGAAGGCGCAGCGCAAGGTCGAGGAGCGCAACTTCCAGATCCGCAAGAACATCCTGGAGTACGACGCGCCGATGGAGCACCAGCGCTCCACCTTCTACGGGATGCGGCAGCCCATCGTCGAGGGCACGGGCATCAGGGAGCAGGTCGTGCGCATGGTGCGCGAGTCGATCGAGGACTCGGTGGAGACCTACCTGTCGCCGCTGCACGTCCCCCGCTGCATCACGAACTGGACGTTCGAGGCGTTCGGCATCCAGCTCGAGCCCGACCGCTTCATCGGCAAGGACCGCGACCGGGTCATTGCCATGGTGCGCACCGACACGCTCGAGGAGGCGATGGCGCACATCGAGACGACGCTTGGCGAGTACCTCCCCGCGGACGGCGATCCGGAGGAGTGGGATGCGGCCGGCGTCGCCGAGTGGGCGAGGACCGCCTATGGGGCGGAGGTGCCCGCGGATCTCGTCGGTGCCGGCGACCCCGCCGCGGTGAGGCGCATCATCGAGGCGGCCGCGCAGGCGAAGTTCGAGGCGATCGACCTCTCGCCGCTCGAGCAGTACCTCGTCCCGGAGTACGGCAGGCGCGAGCTGGCCGAGTGGTCGGGCAGGAAGTTCGGGATCACCGTGGATCCTGCGGCGCTTGGCACCGGCAAGGACACCGCCAAGGCCGTCGAGACGATCCTGCAGGAGGCCATGCGGAGGTACGCGCGCCGCGAGATCGAGTACCCGATCGACTTCGCGATGGAGTACACGACGGCGAACATGCAGGCGAACCCGCAGATGGCGCTCAGCCAGTTCTGCGGATGGGCAAACGCCCGCTACGAGCTCGGGTGGGATCCCCAGGCGCTTCCCTCATCCAACCCCGCCGAGCTGCGCCAGATGCTGGTGCAGCGCGCGGAGTCGCTCGACGATGCGGCGCTTGCCGCACGCGCCGAGCGCATCGTGGCGGCGGCACGGGCCAGTGCGGCACCGGGAGGCGCCACATCCGACGGCGAGGCCATCGCGGCACGCATGGCATCGGACTGCCTCATCGCGCTGACGCCCGCCGAGATCGACGAGGCCAACCGCGACGGATCGGCCTTCGTCGCGCGGCGGCTTCGCGCGCTGCTGCGGTCCGAGCTGACTCAGTTTGAGCGCTGGGTGCTGCTCCAGGTGCTCGATGGCGCGTGGAAGGACCACCTCCTGCACATGGACCAGCTTCGGGACGCGATCTCGTTCCGGTCCTTCAGCCAGAAGGACCCGCGCATCGAGTTCAAGCGCGAGGCCGCACGGCTGTTCCGTGAGATGCTCGAGTCCGTCAGCGACA
This sequence comes from Phycisphaerales bacterium, assembly GCA_018882625.1. GTDB lineage: Bacteria > Planctomycetota > Phycisphaerae > Phycisphaerales > SM1A02 > ZLKRG44. The sequence goes on from VERO01000292.1 coordinate 2,179, forward strand.
AGGCGTGCGACCTGCTGCTCAAGGGCCGGCTCGCGCCCCAGATGGCGCAGCGTCCGGTGCCGGCGCCAGCACCCACGGCAGCTGCAGCTCCCGCCGCGGCAGAGGATGCCGGGGCGATTCCAGCATCGGTGCCCGAGAGCCCCCAAGAGCGGGACATCGCCATCGCCGAGCGTGCCGGAACGCCCATGCGCGCGATCCCTGTGCAGGCCACGCCCGTCTCCACGGGCAAGCGCATCGTCGGCCGCAACGAGCCCTGCACGTGCGGATCCGGCAAGAAGTTCAAGCAGTGCTGCGGAGTGGCGAAGACGCCTGTATGATCTCCGCCCCACGCCTCCTTAGCTCAGTTGGTAGAGCAGCTGACTCTTAATCAGCGGGTCGAAGGTTCGAGTCCTTCAGGAGGCATTCTCAGCGGACCTGAGAGCGCTCGGTCCGCCTACCACAGGCGCAGCAGGCCCAGGCCTGCCGCCATCGCCGCGAGCAGCGCGAGGACAATGAGCGTGGCGGTGCGCCGGGACCACTCGCGCCGGAGCGGAGGCGAGGATCTCGTGTCGCCTCCGAGATAGGCGAAGCACCCAGGGCACACATCAGCATCATCGGCGCATTCCCGGCCGCAGTCCGGGCAGTGTCCGGTCCCGTGCGAAAACCGCTCGATGTCCTCAAGCGAGGGCCCCTCGTCGATGTCGTCATCATCATCCGGACCCTGAGACGGGGCGTGCGACCTCCGATTCGCCATGCCAGCATCATCTGATCCCGGGTACGCGCAGGCAAGCCCATCGCATAGCCTTCCGCCATGGCCCGAACCCCCAGCGCGATGGTGGATCTTGGCACCACTTGCCCCGATTTCTCGCTCCCAGACTCAGTCAGCGGACGACTCGTGACCCGCGCCGAGCATGCAGGCAGGCCCCTCCTGGTGATGTTCATCTGCAATCACTGTCCGTTTGTG
>VERO01000037.1 GCA_018882625.1 Phycisphaerales bacterium
CACCAAAGGAGCAGCCGAAGCTCGATCAGCGCGCCGCGATGGAGGGCGGCAGTCTCGCTGCTGTGCTTCGCGCGGGCAACGGGTCTGTCAGCAGGCCGTACGAGGGGATCGCCATTCACTTTCCGCACTACGACCTCAACAACGGAGGTCCCGCATCGGCCTTCTACCTTGGGTCGTGGAAGCTCGTGCGCAACTACGACTCCGGTCGGGTGTCGCTCTATGACATCGCCAAGGACCGGAGCGAGTCGACTGACCTCGCGGCCCAGCAGCCCGATGTGGTCAAGGACCTCGAGTCGCGCCTGGACGCATACCTGAAGGCAGTCGATGCACCGATGGCGCGGGTCAACACCGCGCCCGGTGCCGGCACGGGAACCGCGCCGGATCGTGCAGGCGATGGTGGCGGCAAGGGTGGTCGCGGTGGAGGCCAGGGCGGCGGACAAGGTCAGGGCGGAGGCGGCCGTCGCCGCCAGCAGCAGGGGCAGCAGAGCCAGAATCCAGGTGGAGGCAACTCGTGAGGCATCCTGCGACCCTTTGCGCATCGGCTGCGGTCCTGCTCATCGCATGCGTGGCTGCCGCGCACCCTCCTGGCGAGAGCCACGACGATCACGACCACGGGCACGATCATGGGCATGCGCGCATCTGGACGAACGTGCGCACGGGCGAGCGCATTCATGGCTCGTTCCTTCATGCCCGTGGCGGCAGCGTCGCACTCGACACCGTCTCAGGTGGCATCGCGTCGATCCCCTTGGCCGACCTTGCCGGCGAAGACCGTACGGTTGCGGAGGCACGCATCGAGGAGATCAGGGCCATCAACGAGTGGCGCATCGCGGGAGCCGCCATCGCGATCGCGTCGGTCGAACGAGTCCATCCGTCGTCGCCGATGGGGACGCAGGATGCGGCACGCAAGCCGCCTCAGGCCGCGATCTTCGATGCATTCGGGCCCTTCGTGAAGACACGCTTCGACGAGCGCTGGCTCTACGTCGAGTCCGATGGATTGCCTCATCCGCCGCTTGAGACCACGATGATGGTTGGAATCCGCGCGTGGCAGCAGCAGGTCCCGCTGCCGCAGCCCTACACAGGCGCCAACGCCTGGCAGATTCCCCTGAAGCCCGAGCTTGCGGAGAGGCCGATCCTCGGGAAGAGCGCACTGATGCGAGGCGCCGTGGCGCTGGCGGCGAACGGGATCCCGATCTTCAATGCGCTCAACAATGGCGGGCGAGACAGCTACCAGATCGGGGAGCTCGACGAGTACGGCGGGCACTGCGGTCGTGGCGACGACTACCACTATCACGTGGCGCCACTTGCGATCGAGAAGGTGGTGGGCAAGGGCAAACCGATCGCGTATGCGCTCGACGGGTTCCCGGTCTACGGTCTCTTCGACCCGAAGGCGAACCGGGGCCAGGACCTTGCGTGCCCGCTCGGGTCGACCGAGCCGCTTGACGAGATCAACGGGCACTACTGCGAAGTCGCCAAGGGGGACGGGCTCGATGGAGGAACACGCTCGTATCACTATCACGCGTCGAAGGCCTTCCCCTACATCAACGGCGGTCTCCGCGGCAAGGTCGAGATCGAGGGCAGCGGCACTGATACGCAGGTCGTTCCGCAGCCACGTGCGAGTGGCGTGCGGCCAGCGCTGCCTCCGCTGCGCGGCGCATCGATCACAGGCTTCGAGCAGGTGGGACCGGAGGCGTGGTCGCTGCGTTACGAGATCGCCGGCCGGGCATCACTCGTCAACTACCGCGTCGAGGATGGCGGGAAGGTCATCTTCGAGTTCGTGGGTCCCGATGGCGAGAAGCGCGTGGAGGAGCACATGCCGCGCTCGCGCGGTGGCCGTGCGGATCGCCCGGATGGTGCTGGTGGCCCGGGCGGTCAGCCGCGGGAAGGTCGTGGTGGTGCTGGAGGAGGTCAGGGCGGTCGGCAGCGCGGCGGCGCTGGCGCGCGGCCGCATAGCCCGCCGGCTGGAGCGTCGTCGGGGCTCGTCCTCTCGTCTGCAGGCGTTGGCGCGAATGGTGCGCTTGATGCCAAGTACACGTGCGATGGAGCGTCGGTGTCGCCCCCCTTTGCATGGATCGGATTGCCCGCGGGCACCAAGAGCGTGGCGCTCACGGTCCATCACATCACCACCGACGGTCTCGAGCGGATCTATCTCGTGCGCTATGGCATTCCGGCGGACGCAACCTCGATCGCCGAGGGCGACAAGGCAGTGGGCAAGTTCGGGCTCAACAACGTGGGTCGCCGGGCTGAGTACGCGCCCCCGTGCTCGCAGGGTCCGGGCGAGAAGACCTACATCGCATCGGTGTATGCGCTGTCGGCTGATCCGAAGCTGGCGAGCGAGACGCCGACGCGTGAGGAGCTGCTCGCCGCAATCAAGGGCATCACGCTGGCCACGGGAACTCTCGAGCTGCGGTATGCGCGCGCCGAGGGCGCGGCGGGCGAGGGCGAGGATCGCGGTCGATCGCGGGGAGAGGGCGAGCGCAGCACGCTCATGGCGCGCATGACGGCATTCAAGACGGATGTGCCGCAGCATGACCACAGCATCGTGCTCGTGCGGCCGACTCGCTCCGCCATGACGGCAAGCGTCGTGGCATCGACGCCTCGCATCGGCTTCGTCGAGTTCTGGCGCGACGGCGAGGCATCACGCCGCACTACGTCCGAGCAGGCCATGGACAAGGGGCAGCCATCCAGTTTCGTGATGGAGGGACTCGTGCCCGATGCGATGTACCGCTATCGCTTCGGATGGCGCTCCGGTGCGGGAGCGGCCCCCGAGTACGGCGAGGAGCAGTCATTCGACACCGTGCGATCGCCGGGCAAGCCCTTCCTGTTCGCGGTTCAGGCGGACTCGCATCTAGACCAGGGCGTGACGCCGGCCGCGTACGAGCGAACGCTCCGCAATGTGCTCGAGGAACGGGCTGACTTCCTCGTCGACCTCGGGGACACGTTCATGACCGACAAGCGCGGTCCTGAGTTCACGCGCGCGCAGGCGCAGTACGACGCGCAGAGATACTGGCTTGGCGTGGCCTGCCGATCGATGCCGCTCTTCATGGTGCTCGGCAATCATGATGGCGAGAAGGGCGAGTCTGGCACGAGTGCGGAGGACATCGGGCCGTGGTCCTACCGCGAGCGCACGAGCCGCTTCCCGGCGCCAGTGGTCGATGGCAGCATGTACACGGGCCGCACTGGGTTCGCCGATGGTCGCGGCGCCAACTACTACGCCTTCAGGTGGGGCGATGCCCAGTGCATCGTGCTCGATCCGTTCTGGTCCACGACCGAGCGGAGGCGGGGCGGTGGCGGTGGTCGAGGCGAGGGCGGTCGCGGCGAGGGTGGAGGTGGACGCGCAGCCGATGGCGGCGCAGCTCGCGGCGGCGACGGTGCGCGGGGCGGTCCGGGCGCCGGTCGGGCCGATGGCGAGCCGCTCAAGCCCACGGACCAGAGCTGGTCGCGCACGCTCGGACGGGAGCAGTACGACTGGCTGCAGCGGACCTTAGAGCAGTCCGATGCGCGCTACATCTTCGTGTTCATCCACCACCTTGTTGGAGGAGTGGGCGGCAGCGAGTCACGGGGTGGGGTCGAGAGCGTCCCGTTCTTCGAGTGGGGCGGCCTCAATGCAGACGGTTCTGCAGGATTCGCGCAGCATCGTCCCGGATGGCCAATGCCGATCCACGAGATGCTCGTGAAGCATGGCGTATCTGCCGTGTTCCATGGCCATGATCACCTGTACGTGCATGGGCAGCGCGACGGCATCCACTACCAGTGCGTGCCGCAGCCTGGGAACCTCGCTGGCAACACGCGCAGCGCCAGCCAGTACGGGTACGCCAGCGGCGTGATTCACGGGAGTCCCGGGCACGTGCGCGTGCACGTCACGCCGTCGGACGCGAAGGTCGAGTTCGTGCGGACCGCGATCGATGGACCCGCGGGCGGTGACGGCCGCGATGGCCGTGAAGTCCGCGCGGCGCGCGGCGACGATGGTCGCAGCCGGCCCGCGCAGCCCAACGGCACTGTCGTGGACAGCTATCCGATCGCGCCGCGGCGCACGTCCGGTGCCGACGAGTCTGCCAAGAAGGGAGCGCAGTGACCATGCACAACGGACGATCGGGCTTCAGCTGGCAGCTGGTGTGCGCATGCGCCGTCGCAGGCCTGGCCTGCGTCATGCTCGGCACTGCCCAGCAGCGCCCGCAAGGTGGCGGTCGCCGGAAGCCGCCCCAGCAGGATGGGATCGTCAAGCCGACCATGAAGGACACCGTCCGTGCATCGATGTACGCGGACAACTGGTTCGTGATGTACATCAATGGCAGGCAGGTCGCCGTCGACAGCATCGATTTCCTGCCGCACAACGTCGTGTCGGTCGATGTGCTTCCTGAGTACCCGATGACGATTGCGGTGCTCGCCAAGGACAATGCCGATCCCGCCACTGGGTGCGAGTACGGTCGCTCGATCGGCGACGGCGGATTCATCCTGAAGTTCGGCGATGGCACAGTGACGAGCGCATCGTGGAAAGCCAAGAGCGTCATGCACGGACCGATCGACCGCAACACGGCGGATCCCAAGGTGCGCACCGAGCCGCTGCCCGACGGCTGGATGCGGCCAGCCTTTGACGACTCGTCGTGGGCGAACGCGGTGGAGTACGCGCAGGAGCGGATCCAGCCGAAGGAGCCGTTCTTCAATCATGACTTCGCGGGCGCGAAGTGGATCTGGACAGGCGACCTCGACCTCGACAACACGGTGATCCTGCGCACGCGGGTGGACCGGCCGGGGTGGACGCGCCCCTGGAACACGACGCCGGACATCGACACCGATCAGCGCCAGTGACGGCAGGCCTGTATTGACTTGTCTGACTAGTCATAATACACTCCGCGCATGATGGCTCGGAGTGTCAGCCTCACGGAGGCGAAGGCCAAGCTTTCGGAGCTGCTCGACCTCGTGGAACGCGGCGAGGAGATCATCATCGTCCGCCACGGCAGGCGCATCGCACGCCTGCGTTCGTATTCCGACGGTGCCGGAGGCGCGGCACCGAGTGTGCGCGCGCGCCTGCAGATGCTGCGCGATTCAGGTGCGCCCGACCGGGAGGCCATGCGGCGCCGCGGCGAGCGGTTTGACTGGACCGCGCTCAAGCAACGCATGAGGGAGGGGCTGCTGTGATCGTGATCGATGCGTCCCTCGTGGCGGGAGTCCTGCTGGGCGAGTCGGAAGTCGGGGATGCGATGGATCAGGTGGCTCGGGAGGCGCGTGGCGGCCTTGTCGCGCCCGACCTGATCGCGATTGAGGTGGCCAGCGCGGTGATCTCGGGCCGGCGCACCGCTCCGCGGCAGCGTGGCAAGTCCAAGGCGATGAAGGTTGCCGGATCATTCGCCGCGCTTCCCTCGGGGGAGGTGTGGAGCGAGCTCATGCGGAGGTTCGCGCTGATTGACCTGTCCCTGGAGCCGATGTCCGGCGGGACACGGCTCGAGCGTGCGTTCGAGATCGCCGAGCTCGCGAGGGTCAGCATCTACGACGCCATCTACCTCTCGCTTGCCAGCGAGCTGCGCGCGCCCATCGCCACGCTGGATTCCGCCATGGTCGGTGCGGCGCGGGCGATCGGCCTGCGTGCGGTGCCCGGAGGGAGTTAGTCCATCATGAACGGCATCATGGTCGCGGCGGTCATTGCTGGGAGCCTGGTGATCCTGGGCTACCTGCTCGTGATCTGGTGGCTCGACCGCTACGAGCGCGAGCCGCTCTGGATGCTGCTGCTGGTCTTCGCGTGGGGCGCTCTCGGCGGGACGTCATTCGGATGCCTGTGCAGCCTGCCCTTTGCGCTCGGCGCGGTGGCGGTGGTTGGCGAGTCTGGCGGCCAGGCCTTTACTGCAGTGGTGGTCGCGCCGGTCGTCGAGGAGCTCACGAAGGGTGTGGTGCTGGCCGCGCTCCTGCTGACGAAGCACCTCGACAACGAGACCGACGGGCTCATCTACGGTGCCGCCACCGGATTGGGATTCGCGATCGTCGAGAATGTGGTCTACGCGGCGGGCGCATCGGCCATGGGTACGGGAGCGGTCATCATGGTCGTGGTCCTGCGCACCTTCCTGTCCGCGCTAGTGCACTGCATCAGTAGCGGCATCCTGGGCATGACCATCGGATACGCGTGCCACCGCTCGGGCGCAGCGCGGTGGCTCATCTGGCCGGGGCTGGGCCTCGCGCTCGCGATCGCCAACCATGCGATCTGGAATGGGCTGGCGACCGCAGCCGAGTTCGAGGTGATCGGGGAGGCGAGCCCTGCGCTGCTGCTGCTGGGGGTTGGCGTGGTGATTGCAGCAAGCGCCACGATGTTTGGGCTGACGCAGCTCTCGCTGCACCGCGAGCATGCGGTCATCCGGCGGCACCTGCTTGCGGAGTCGTCGCTGGGCGTGCTGCCCCCGGAGCACGCATCGATCATCCCGTTCTGGTCCCGTCGCAGGCGAACGGGGTGGCTCGAGCCGCACGTGCCGCAGGAGCCCTACGTGCGGGCCGCGACGCTGCTGGCGTTCAGGCATCACCAGCTTGAGGTGGCGCGCGGCGAGCGCCGCGAGCGGTACCTGCAGGACATCGCGGCGCTCCGCGCCGAGGTCACGCGTCACCTGCGCGGCGCGTGAGCGGGGGCGGCGCGTTGCGCGGCCGCAGGCTGCGCCGCCCCTAGACTTGAGGCCATGACGACCATGGCAGCGCCGACGTTCCCCTCGCGCACGGATGAGATCCTCAGGAGCCTTCAGCAGACGGGCCAGCTCAAGCGGCTGCAGACGATCGAGGGCCCGATGGACGCGACCGTGCGCCTGCGCGGCTACGGCGAGGTCGCCTGCTTCTGCTCGAACAACTACCTCGGCCTGGCGAACCATCCCGATGTGGTGGCCGCGGGCATCGAGGGGCTCAAGCGCTACGGGGCGGGCACTGCAAGCGTGCGATTCATCTGCGGCACCTTCGACTGCCACGAGCGCATCGAGGCCCGCATCGCGCAGCTCTATGGCGTCGAGGCGTCATACACGTTCACGAGCTGCTGGAACGCGAACGAGGCGATCTTCCCCACGCTCTGCGAGCCCGGCGACATCATCATCAGCGACGAGCTCAACCATGCCTCGATCATCGACGGCATCCGGCTGGCCGCGGTCATCAAGAAGGGCCTGCTGAAGACCGTGTACCGGCACAACAGCGTCGCCGCGCTGCGCGAGCAGCTCGAGAAGGCGCGCGCCAACCCTGACATGACCGGCACGATCTGGGTCGTCACCGACGGCGTCTTCAGCATGGAGGGCGACATCGCGGACCTGCCGGCGATGCGCCGGCTCTGCGACGAGTTCGGCGCGATGCTCGTCGTGGACGACTCGCACGGCACGGGCGTGATGGGCCGCACGGGCCGGGGGACGCACGAGCAGTGGGGCATGCCGGGCACGGCGATCGACTACTTCACCGGCACGCTCGGCAAGGCGCTTGGCGGCGGCGCGGGCGGGTACATCGCAGGGTCGCGCGCGGCGATGGACCTGCTGGTGCAGCGTGGCCGCCCGACGCTCTTCTCCAACGCGCTGCCCGCGACGATCGCGTGCAGCGCGGACAAGGCGATCGAGATCCTGATGCGCGAGCCGCAGCGCGTGGCCAAGCTGCGCGACAACGTCGCCTACGCGCGGGCGGGAATCCGCGAGGTTGGGTTTGAGATGCTCGAGAGCCAGACGGCGATCTGCCCGATCATCGTGCACGACACGGCGAAGGCGATCGCGATGAGCAAGCGCCTGCTTGAGCTCGGCGTCTTCGTGATCGGCTTCGGCTACCCGGTGGTGCCCGAGGGCCACGCGCGTCTGCGCGTGCAGATCTCGGCCGCCCACGAGAGGGTGCACCTCGATGCGCTACTCGGTGCGCTGAAGACGCTCCGAACCGAGTATCGCTGAGCGGGCGGTCGGTTCGCCACGCGCACCGAGTGGCGCTGAGGGTGCGTTCAGTGCGCGGCACCGGAAGGGGCGCCGGTCGACCGAAGCGAGGACCGCAGCGCCATCCACACGGCCACGTTGGACACGAGCTGTGCGCCGATCGCGCCGAAGAGCACCCAGAAGCCGGCGCGCATCTCGGTCTTGATGAACCCACCGCCCTCGGACAGGAACAGCGCCAGCGCCACGGCAAAGACCTCAAGCATCGACCACTCCCGCAGGAACGAGATGCCGTGCCACGCAAGCCTCTGGCGCGGGCGCGCGGCCGGGATCAGCCAGAAGGCAAACTGCGCCGCGATCACGGCGGCGGGGGCGACGATGAGCCCGCCCCACACGAGCAGCGCCAGTGCCCACTGGTGGCTCGCGAAGAGCGCTCCGCCTGCCTCGACCAGCCCAAACGCATTGTCCTTGAGCAGGAACTGGTGCACCTGAAGCAGGGGCGTGTCCAGCGTGGACACGAATGCGCACGCGGCGGTGCACAGGGCGCCCGGCACGATCACGGTCCAGGGAAACTGCAGCGTGACGCGCGCCGCTGCCCGGTCGCTCTGTTCCGTGTCGGCAGAGCGGGGCAGCCGGTCACGGTGCTGCGCGACCGCACTCAGCACCATGGAGATGGTGATCGCGCAGAGGAAGCAGATCACGCCGGGCTTGGTGTCCGCCGACACGGCCCACTGGTCGCTCGCGAAGACCACCAGCAGGCACACCGCGAGAGGGTCGATCATGGACCACTTGCCGAGCTTCCCGAGCGCGCCGAGCAGCCCGCTGCGCGCCTTGCCCGGTGCCATGCCGAGCCATGCCACCGCGATGCCTGCGATCTTGACGAAGGGGAAGATCACCGAGAAGCCGATGATGAGCCCGGCCAGCAGGTACAGCTTCTGCTGCCAGAGCAGCTGCGCGGTGTGCACGAGCCTGTAGTCCTCCGCGCCCGCGAGGAACACCGACACATGCACGAACGGCAGCGCCAGTGCGGCCAGCTGCAGGCCGAGCGCTGCGGCCAGGCACGCCATGAACACCCATCCCCATGGGCCTGCGTCTCGATGAAGCGTGGTGCCTCTGGCGGCCATCGGCGAGTCTCCATCTTCCGCGCGCCAGCGCGCATGTCCTGCCGGGGCGCTGCTTCAGCCTCGCCCGTCACTGTGTCGGGCGCTGCGACGGCGCGAAGCCTAGCCCGTGACGCTGATCGTGGGCATCTGCAGCCTGCCGTGCATCGCCGCCATCGAGACCTGCGCCGCGGTGTTCTGGCAGATCGCGTCAAGCTCCGCGGCGAGCGTGGGGTCAGCGTCCCAGTTGCCCAGCGGCGTGCCCTCGTCGCTGTTGGTGCGCAGCTTCATGTGGATGGGCAGGCGGCCCAGGAACGGCAGTCCCATCACCTGCGCCATCACCTCTGCGCCTCCGCGGCCAAAGATGTCGTAGGTGACGCCATCGTTGCCGATGAAGTAGCTCATGTTCTCGACGACGCCCAGGATCGGCACGCCGAGCTGCTCGAACATGCGCACCGCGCGGCGCGCATCGTCCTGGGCCACCCGCTGCGGGGTGCACACGATCACCGCGCCGGTCAGCGGGAGCAGCTGCGACAGCGTGAGCGGCACGTCTCCGGTACCGGGTGGGAGGTCGACGACGAGGTAGTCGAGCGCGCCCCACTCAGTCTGAGTGGCGAGCTGCTTGAAGGCGCCGTGCGCCATCGGTCCGCGCCAGACGAGCGCCTTGTCGGGATCGACGAGCTTGCCGATGGTCATCGCCTTGATGCCGTGCACCTCGAAGGGCAGCAGCATGCTGCCGCGCGCGGCGGTCGGCACGTCATCGAGGCCGAGCATCGTCGGGCCGCTTGGGCCGTAGATGTCCCCATCGAGGTAGCCGACGCTGGCGCCGAATCGGGCAAGACCCACGGCAAGGTTGACGCTCACGGTGCTCTTGCCGACTCCGCCCTTGCCGGCGCCTACCGCGATCACGTTGCGCACGAGCGGCAGCGGGTTGTGGCCATCCTTGACCTTGTCGTTGGCCTTGCGCACGTCCGCCGTGAAGTTGACGTGGACGCGCGGAGGCGCTGCCCCCGCGGAGCGCGCCGCCGCCGCAATCGCCGCTTCGGTGTCGCCGCGGATCTTGTCCTTCATGGGGCAGGCGGGGGTCGTGAGCTCGATGCCGACCGTCACGTCGTCCCCGGCGACGGACACGTCCTTCAGCATGCCGAGGGTGACGAGGTCCTTGCCGATGTCAGGGTCCTTGACGGTCCTCATGGCGGCAGTGATCTGTTCGGCGGTCAGTGGCATGTGGGCTCCGGGGACAGGTGGGAGGGAAATGGTAGGGAGGGGTGTCCCACCCGGCATCGTGTGGGACAATGGGCTGCGTCGCGGCACGTGCCGCGCCATTCAGGCGAGTTCACCGAACGAGCCCACCCCCAAGAGAGGCACTCATGAGCCAGATCCAGACCTTACGTTCTACGCTCCTCTCGGCCGCGATCGCCATGCCGCTGTCGCTTGCGGTCATCAGCGTCGCCGATGACTCGCCGATGGGAAGCCAGCCCGCTGCACCGCCGGCATCGGCGCCCGCCGCGCCACCTCAAGGCCAGGGTTCGCAGCCGGGCGACAAGGGTTCGGGCGACAAGGGAGTGCTCTCGGGACCGAAGGTGCCCGCGGGTGCCGACAAGGGCGGCCCCGCATTCGGCGGTGGCGCCCGCGGCGAGCGCGGCTCGATGGGCGACGGTCCAGGGCAGGCGGTGCGCCGTGCGATGGCCGAAGAGCGCGTCTTCATGATGACGATCGGCGACATGATGGACGAGTTCAGCGATGACCAGCGCTCGAAGATCGAGTCCATCCGCAAGGACTTCGAGGCGCAGCGCAAGGCGTGGCGTGAGAAGAACGGCGAGCAGCTCCGCGAGATCGAGGAGGGCATGCGTGCGATGCGCGAGGGCGGCGGCAAGCCGGATCCGGCGCTGGTCGAGAAGGGCGAGGCGCTCCGCAAGACGATGCCCGACTCGAAGGCGATGCAGGCGAATGTGTTTGCCGTGCTCACGCCCGACCAGCAGACGGCATTCAAGGAGGCGTTCGCCGCGAACCAGAAGCGCGCGGAGGAGCGGCAGCGCCAGGGTGGACCGAGGCGCGGTCGAGGCGGACCTGGTGGTCCCGATGGCGCGGGTCCTGGCGGCCCTGATGGCTCGGGTCCTGGCGGCCCGGGCGGTCGTGGTCCTCGGGGAGGCGGGCAGGGCAGCGGCGACCAGCCGCCGGCCAAGAAGGCGCCTCCTGGCGCAGAGCCCCCGCAAGACCGCAACTACGGCTTTGATGCCCCTGCGCCGCCGCCGAAGGGCTGAGCGCGTCAGCCGCCGCCGAAGACCGTGATGTCGTCGTACTTCGACGGCAGGTCGGGCATGAAGTAGGCCCCGCTTGCGGGGAACACGAAGTTCTGCGCGCCCGGTCCATCCTTCAGTCCGTAGTAGATGCCGTCGGGACCCGCCGACATCAGCACGAACTTGCCCCTCGCCGCACCAGATAGTGCGGCGTTCGCATCACCCGTTCCCACCTCGCTGGCCGCGAAGCGACCCACGCTTGGCGCACGGAGCAGCTGCGCAAGGCCGTACACGCCCGCAGGGACGCCCCCAATGGCCCCCGGCAGGTTCACGTTCAGGATGCTGCCGGTCGCCGCGTTGACCTGATCGCCGCCGCTGCCTACGAGCGCGGGGCTCGTCGTGTACGGCGCGACGGGGTTGAGCCAGAACTGCGGCGCGCCGATTGACGCAAATGTGGCGCTCGAGCCAGTGAGAGGTCCTGCCGATCGGGCTGAACGTAGGTAGAGGACCGGATTGCCCCACGCGTCCACAAGGTCCGGAATCACCACCGACTCGTTCATCTGCCCGCGCACGGGCTTGAAGAACCGGTCCTTGGGCGCGAAGAATGCGGCGTACTGCTTGCCCTCGACGCGGGGTCCCTTCCCGATCTGCGACGTGTCCACCTTGATGCGCACCTGCCCAGTCGCCGAGTTGCCGAAGGTCAGCTCGGTTCCAGGTGCAGTCGCATAGGTGGGGTCATCGTTGCGGATGGCGCCGCCCATCAGGTGGAAGATGGCGTTCTCGGTGCCGCTGATGGCCGCGTTGGGCGTCTGCGCGAGGATGTCCTCGGGCACGATGCCCGGGTAGTAGCCGAACTGCTGGTAGAAGGCCTCGCACGCCTTGGCGAACTCGTTCATCGCGCTGGCGCTGCTCGTGGCGCGCGACTTCTGCGCGACCTTGCCCAGCGCCGGCAGAAGGATGCCGATGAGCACCACAATAATGCCCACCGCCACCAGGAGCTCGATCAGGGTGAAGCCGCGCGGGGCGCGGACGGCAGGGCGATTCATGCTCATGCGGTCGAGTCAATATACGGGGCGGGCATGCCGCCAGTTGCCGCGCAGACCTGCCGCAGGCCCTCGTAGACGCCGCATGCCACCGCCGTCGCGAGGTTGAGGCTGCGCGCGGCCGGGTCCGCCACCATCGGCAGGCGCAGCCGGTGCGGGGACCCGTAGGTCCGGTCGACCCATCCGTGCACCGCATCGGGCACGCCATGCTGTTCCTGCCCAAACAGCAGGTAGTCGCCGGCGCGGAACTCCGCGCCCCAGTGGGGCTGCGTGCCGCGCGTCGTGAATAGCCACAGCCGCGTGGGCCGCTCATGCGCCACGAATGACTCCCACGAGGCGTGCTCGCGGCAGTCGACGCGGTGCCAGTAGTCGAGGCCGGCGCGGCGGCGCGCCTTCTCGTCCATCGAGAAGGAGATCGGGTGCACGATGTGAAGCCGGCAGTGCGTGGCCATCGCGGTGCGGCCAATGTTGCCGGTGTTCTGGGGGATCTGCGGCTGGTAGAGCACGATGTTGAAGAGCGGATCGTCCATCGGTGGCGGTGGGGCGGACGCCGCTATCATCCCACGCCAGGTCCCACCATGAAGGAAGTCCTCTTCGCAAACGCGCTCTGGCTGGTCTTCATCGCCTTCTGGACGATCACGTACTTCGTGCAGGCGAAGTCGGATCGCGCGAAGGGCGGCCGCTACCCGGACTACGTCGAGAAGCCCTGACGCTGGGTCGCTCGGGCTGGCGGGTGCAGTGCACGTCGAGGGCGCGCCGCGCGGCCGCCACGTGGGATCAAGCGCCCCCGGTTGGATTCGAACCAACGACCTCCAGTTTAGGAAACCGGTGCTCTATCCAGCTGAGCTACGGGGGCAGGGTGCGCAATCCTACGGAACGCGCGCGTGCGGCGCGAGCGTGCCCAAAATCCGCTGCAGCGACGCGCTCAGGCTCTGAGTGGCGAAGGAGAGGTTCCGCACGAACTGCGCGGCCGTGTCGGCACGGTGATCGACGAGATCTGTGACGGCCTTCACGGCCACGAGCGGCGTGCGCAGGTCCCTGCATACGCGCGCGATCGCGGCGCCCTCCATGTCCTTGGCCACGACGCGCTCCCGATCGAACAGCTCCATCTCGGCGGTCGTGGCATCAAGGCTCGAACCGGTGGCGAGGGTGCCGCGCGATGCCCCGATGCTCGCCGCAATCGCAGCGGCGGACCTGGGATCGCCCTCGGGCGCCGATGTGCCACCCTCGCCAAGAGGGGCATCCGCATCGATGACGCTTCGGGCAAAGTCGCCAAACCGTGGCAGGTCCACACGCTGGTCGTGGAAGAGATACCTGTTCGGTACGTACACCGTGCCGATTGCCGCGCCGCGGCTCTCGAAGCCGCCGCAGGTGCCGGCATTGATCACGAGACGCGGGCGAAGGGACCTGATCGCCAGGGGCGCCACAAG
>VERO01000293.1 GCA_018882625.1 Phycisphaerales bacterium
TCTGCGCCCTCAAGGCACTCGTACATGTCGTCGAAGCGCGCGACGGTCGGCATCTCCTTGGCGAGGTTCTCCAGCGCGACCGGGTCATGTGCCCTGACGGACGCCCCGGCTGCCATCGCCTTGTGCATCAGCGACATGCTCGGTGCCTCGCGGATGTCGTCAGTGCGGGGCTTGAAGGCAACCCCCCAGAACGCGAGGGTACGCCCCGTCAGGTCGCCCATCTCGTCGGTGATCTTGGCCCAGAACCGCTCGCGCTGGAGCTGGTTGACCTCGTGGACCGCGGCGTTGAGCATGCAGTCGAGGCCCGACTGGCGCCCCATGGACACCACCGCCTGCGTGTCCTTGGGGAAGCAGCTGCCTCCATAGCCGAGGCCCGGGTAGAGGAACTGGTTTCCGATGCGCCTGTCTGCGCACATCCCCTCGCGCACGTGGCCGATGTCAGCGCCGTAGCGCTCGCACAGGATCGCCATCTCGTTGATGAAGGAGATCTTGCACGCGAGCATCGCGTTGCTGGCGTACTTCACCATCTCCGCGCTGCGCACGTCCATCACGTGCACAGGGTTGCCCTGGCGCACGAAGGGGTCGTAGAGCTCGCGCATGATGTCGCCCGCCTCGGGGTGGTCGACTCCCACCACGACGCGGTCCGGCTTCATGAAGTCGTTGATCGCGTCGCCTTCCTTGAGGAACTCGGGATTGTCGGCCACGTGGAAGGGGACCTTGGTGCGCGCGGCGATCGTGTCGCGCACGCGGTGCGTGGTGCCCACCGGCACCGTGCTCTTGACCACCACGGTCTTGGGCCTGGTGCCTGCCGGCGGCGGACCCTGCCGCTCGAGTTCCGCGGCGATGTCCTCGGCGACCGCAATGACGTACTTGAGGTCCGCGCTCCCGTCGGTGTCGCTTGGGGTTCCCACGCAGATGAAGATCACCTCGCCATGCGCGTAGGCCTCGCGCTTGTTCGTCGTGAAGTGCAGGCGGCCGGCCTCCGCATTGCTCACGATCATCTCGGAGAGGCCAGGCTCGTAGATCGGGCTCTCGCCGCGGCGCAGCATCTCGATCTTGCGCGGATCCACGTCAAGGCAGCACACGTCGTTGCCCATCTCCGCGAAGCATGCCCCAGTGACCAGCCCCACGTACCCGCTGCCGACCATTGTGAGCTTCACCGTCAGGTTCTCCTCTGTCCGGCGGCGCGCCGGGGTGTCAAGTCTACGGCCTTGCTTGGGCTGCGCGCGGACTCGAGCTCGAGCAGCCATCGCTTGCGGGCGATCTGCGGCGAGCCCGGGTCGTCGCTGCCCGCATATCCGCCGAGACCAGTTGCGGACACGACCCGGTGGCACGGCACGACGATCGGCACGGGATTGCGCCTCATCGCCTGGCCGGCTGCGCGTGCGAGCGCAGGTGCCGCCGATGCAGGCCGTCCCAGTTCCCTGCACGCCTCGCGCGCCAGCCACAGGTAGGTGCGGGTCTCGCCGTATGGGATGCGCCGTGCCGCGCGCCAGCACGCGACCTGCCACGGTGTCCCTCTAGGAAGGGGCGCTCCACGCAGCGCACCGGCGTCGCCGGCAATCCAGCGCGCAACGGATGCGGCGAGTGCGGCTGACGCGCGGACGTCTGCCTGGGGCGCCTCTGCCGTGCACGCCGGATGTTCCGCGCGATCACCTGTACGGCATGCGCGCGGCCCGGCACGACCGTCCGCTGCCGCGCCAGTCCAGTCCACGCGCACCGCTCCGTCGACGGTCATGCGGACCTGCAGGGGTCCCACGGGCGTGTCGAGTGTCGCTGCGCCGGAGGGCATGCGATGGAGCCTAGTTTCGCCGCGTCGCCGCATCCCTACCATCCGAGCATGACGATCGCGCAGCCCCATTCCGTGTCCGCCGCCTCGCATGCCGGCGCCGCATCCAAGGCCGAGGCGCTGGCGCCGCACGCGCACCTCGACGACGTCTCGCGCGGCATGCTCGGCTGCGTCGAGCGCACCGATCCGGAAGTGGCCGCGATCCTCGCGCGCGAGGCGGAGCGCCAGGCCACCACGCTCGAGCTCATCGCCAGCGAGAACCACGTGAGCGCTGCGGTGATGCATGCCGCCGGATCGTGGATGACCAACAAGTACGCCGAGGGGTACCCGGGCAAGCGCTACTACGGCGGCTGCGCGCATCATGACGCCGTCGAGGACCTCGCCCGCGAGCGCGCCAAGAAGCTGTTCGGGTGCGGATTCGCGAACGTTCAGCCGCACTGCGGCGCCAACGCCAACATCGCCGCGTTCATGGCCCTGATGAACCCCGGCGACACGGTGCTCAGCCTGCCGATCAAGAGCGGCGGCCACCTCAGCCACGGGCTCAAGCCCAACTTCAGCGGCACCTTCTACAGCATCGTGGAGTACGGCCTGCACCCGCAGACCGAGCTTCTCGACTACGACGCGATCGCCGCGATCGCCGCCGAGTGCAAGCCCAAGCTCATCATCTGCGGCTACAGCGCCTACTCGCGCGTGATCGACTTCGCGCGCTTCCGCGCTATCGCCGACAGCGTGGGCGCGTACCTGATGGCCGACATCGCGCACATCGCGGGGCTCGTGGCCGCAGGCGTGCACCCGTCGCCGTTCCCGCATGCGCATGTGGTGACGACCACCACGCACAAGACGCTGCGCGGTCCGCGCGGCGGTCTTGTGCTCAGCGATGATGCGGAAATCGCGACCAAGATCGACCGCAAGGTCTTTCCGGGCAGCCAGGGCGGCCCGCTGATGCACATCATCGCCGCGAAGGCTGTGGCCTTCGGCGAGGCGCTCAAGCCCGAGTTCACCGCCTACAGCCGCCAGGTGGTGGCGAACGCACGCGCCCTCGCGGCGGAGCTCGTCAAGCGCAACTACCGGCTCTGCTCCGGCGGCACCGACAACCACCTCATGCTCGTCGACCTTCGCACGCGCGACGCCGACCTGACGGGTGCCGACGCCGAGAAGTGGCTCGAGTCCGCGGGCATCATCGTGAACAAGAACGGCATCCCGAACGACCCGCGTCCGCCGATGGTGACGAGCGGCCTGCGCCTGGGCACCCCCGCGCTCACGTCGCGCGGGCTGCGCGAGGCCGAGATGGCCCAGGTC
>VERO01000294.1 GCA_018882625.1 Phycisphaerales bacterium
CTCATGGAGGAGACAGATGGTGCAGGTCCACGAGCTCTCGCCAGACCCGGTGCCGTGCCTTTCGCGTCGTTGCGCGTGCGCTTTGCTGCCTGTCGCGGTCGCGCTCATCGCCACGCTGGCTGGTTGCAAGACCGCGAACCCGCTCCTTGAGGACACGACCAAGGGGCTGAGCGCCTACAACCGCGTCCAGGCCAGCAAGATGCCGGTCCCGAGGGAGGAGCTCGATGCGTGCGCAGGCGTGGCGCTCATCAAGGCCTTCAATGCGGGCGTCGTGTTCGGCGCGATGGGAGGCGATGGCATTCTCGTGAAGCGCCTCGAGGGCGGATGGTCGCCGCCGCTGGCGATCGGCATCTTTCAGGGGACCTTCGGCGCGCAGATCGGCGCGGAGGGACTGGACATCGTCTTCGTGTTCCGCGACGCGCAGGCCCTTGCCGACTTCGTGCACAAGGGCGTCTTCTTCTACGCGGGCGCATCGGGCACAGCGGTCAATGCGACAGGCCAGACGGTGGCCAGCGGCCCGCCCGTGAAGGCATACGTATCGGCGGGGGGCCTCTATGGCGGGGCCACCATCGGAGGCTGCGGCATCACCATCAACCGGGACGCCAACGCGCAGGCGTACGGCGACAGTTGGACGGTCGAGGACGTGATCTCCGGCAAGATGAGCACGCCGCCCGGGGGCGTGCTGGTGTCCGACACGCTGTCCGGGAAGTAGGGGACCCTCGTTCGGCCGTTCCGGGGGGGCAGAAGCCCCTCGCCCTGCTGGCAATTGTCGCGCAATCGATCGGCATCGCTAGCCGGAGCCGCGGACCCGACCTAGATTGAGGCAATGCGGACGGCCCGTCCAGAATGGTCCCTGCGCCTGAGGCTCGTCGCGACGGCTGTGGCTGTGTCCATCGGTGGCACCGCGGCATGGCCAGCGCTTGCCGGTGGGGCGTCAACTCGTCCCGGAGTGGGGGCGGTGCCATACTCGGCTGGCGGCCAGAGCGGCGTGACGTTCCGCACGTGGGCACCCTTTGCCACCGGCGTCAGCGTCGCGGGCACCTTCAACTTCTGGAGCACCACAGCGACACCCCTCTCCCCAGAGGGCAATGGATGGTGGTCCACCGACGCGCCTCAGGTCGGCGCAGGCGCGCAGTACAAGTTCGTGATCCGCAACGGATCGTCCACGCTGTGGAAGAACGATCCGCGCGCACGCCGCCTGACCAACAGCGTCGGCAACTCCATTGTGTACAACCCCAATGCCTACCAGTGGCAGACCACCAACTGGCAGATGCCCTCGTGGGATGGCATCGTGCTCTACGAGATGCATCCGGGCACCTTTGGGGCGAATCCCGGCCAGGTGCCGCCCGCGACGCTGCAGGCGTGCCGTGCCAAGCTCGACCATCTCGAGTCGCTGGGCGTCAACGCGATTGCGCTCATGCCGGTGAACGAGTTCCCGGGAGACCGTTCGTGGGGCTACAACCCCTCGTACCCGTGGTCGGTGGAATCCGCATACGGGGGGCCTGACGCGCTGAAGGCGTTCATCGACGACGCGCACTCGCGCGGCATGGCGGTGCTCAACGACGTGGTCTACAACCACCTCGGGCCGACGGACCTCGACATGTGGCGCTTCGACGGATGGAGCGAGAACGGGGGCGGCGGGATCTTCTTCTACAACGATTCCCGAGCGCAGACGCCCTGGGGCGACACGCGTCCTGACTACGGCCGCCCTGAGGTGCGCGACTACCTGCGCGAGAACCTCGTGCTCTGGCTGACCGAGTTCCGGATGGACGGCACGCGCGTCGACGCCACGAAGTTCATCAGGCGCGTCGGCATCAGCGGTCCGGAGATCCCGGATGGCTGGTGGGTGCTCCAGCAGCTCAACGGTGCGGCGGACCAGGTGGGCGGCGGCAAGCTCATGATCGCGGAGGATCTCGACACGGACTCCTGGATCACGCGGCCCAGCGCATCGGGCGGCGCCGGCTTCGACTCTCAGTGGTGCTCGGGCTTCTACCCCAAGCTGCGGCCCGCGATGGTGACCCCGAACGACTCGGACCGCAACATGTGGGACGTCCGTGACGCGATCGCGCTGAGCTACAACGGGAACTGGCTGCAGCGCGTCGTCTACACCGAGAGCCATGACGAGGTCGCCAACGGACGCTCGCGCATCCCGGAGGAGGTCTCGCCCGGCAACGCAGGCAGCTGGTGGGCGCGCAAGCGGTCGACGCTTGGTGCAGGCGTGGTCTTCGCGACGCCTGGAATCCCGATGATCTTCCAGGGGCAGGAGTTCCTGGAGGACGAGTGGTTCCGCGACGACGTGGCTCTCGACTGGACGCGCGCGCAGACGTACTCAGGGATCCTGCAGCTCTACCGCGACCTGATCGCGCTGCGCCGCGACACGGCAGGCCTCACGCGCGGGCTCCGCGGCGCGAGCACCAACGTCTTCCACGTCAACAACATCAACAAGGTGATCGCGTGGCACCGCTGGAGCCAGGGGGGCGAGCGCGACGACACCGTCATCGTCTGCAACTTCAGCGCCACGCCGCTGACGAACTACCGCATCGGCATGCCCCGCCCGGGCCTGTGGCGCGTGCGCCTCAACAGCGACTGGTCGGGCTACTCGGCGGACTACGCGAACCACCCGTGCTTCGACACGGCCACGTCGGCGGTCGTCTGGGACGGGCTCTCGCAGAGCGCGCTCGTGTCGCTTGGCGCCTACAGCATCGCGGTCTTCTCGCAGGGCGCTGCGCTGCGCCCCGAGGACCTCAACCGCGATGGACGGGTGGATGCGCTGGATCTCGCGGCGCTGCTGGCCAACTGGGGCGGAGCGGGAAGCGGCGACATCGACGGCAGCGGCGGCGTGAACGGCCTCGACCTCACCCGGCTGCTGGCCGCGTGGGGCGGATGAGTCCAGTCGCTGGAGCTGGCGCGAGCGCTACCGCAGGGCGTTGCCGGCGCGGTCGAAGAGATGCGCGCCGGAGGTGTCGATGGCCAGAGTGGCCTGCCCGCCCTCCCGGAGCCCCTCGGTACGCGCCGTGGCGCACCGCGACGTGATGCGCTGGCCCGCGCACTCGATGACCACATCGGCGCGGTCCCCGTAGCGC
>VERO01000295.1 GCA_018882625.1 Phycisphaerales bacterium
TCCCACCCCGTGCCCCGTGGCGTCGGCAAGCAGGAGCAGCACCCTCTCCGCGACTGCGCCCTCATCCGCAATGCCCTGGCCCGCCAGTCCCACGCAGTCGAACGCGTCGCCCCCGCAGTCCTCGGCCGGCGTGCTGCGTGCGGCGATGTCGTAGCCGGTGACCTGAGGCAGCGCCCGCGGGAACGAACCCTGCTGGATGCTGCGCGCCACGCCCATCTCCTCCTCGAGCTTCAGCCGCTCGAACTGGTCCTCTGCGAGCGCCGCAAGCTGGGCCACCATATCGACGAACGGCAGCGCGGCGTCGCCCATCGCGCCGCCCGCGCGCGTGTCCGCGTACAGGAACGCGCTCGGGGTCTCGCCTCGCGGCAGCGGTGCGCAGACGATGGCGGTCGCACCCGAGGCGACGATGCTCTGCGCTCCTGCAAGGCTGCCCGCTCCGGCCTCCATGTCCAGGCGCACGGTGCCCTTGGTGTGCAGCGACTCCTGGAGAACGGTCCTGCTCAGCGGCAAGTTGCGCACGCGCTCGTCCGCGCCCCACATGGCGATAGGCGTCCACGCGTCGCGGTCGCCATCGCGCGAGTGGCGCACGAGCACCGCACGGTCGAAGTCGCCCGACTCGCAGAGGATGTCGACCACGGCCTCCGCCACTGCGTTGGCGTCGCGGCAGGTGCCAATGCGCCGCGCCGCCGCCAGCAGCGCGGACAGGCGGACCTGCGCGGACTCGATGCGGTGCCGACCTATCGCCTGCGGCCGGCCCTGGCCCGCATCATCCGAGAGCTCCATGGTCGAGAGGTTCGGCACGCTCTCCGACCCGATCCCCAGCCGCAGCCTGAAGCCTGCGATGCCCATCGTGGCGCCGTGACCGATCCGCGTCCACTGCTCAGGCACCATGAAGTGCCCATCGAGGATCGTGCCGGCCTTGCCCATGCTGCGCGCCTGCCAGCTCCCGTCGCGCACCGCGAGCTCCACGTGCAGCCGCGATACCGCCGCATCCTGCAGGGCGATCGAGGGGGATGGACCCGCTGGCGTCGGACGCCCGATCGTGAGCGGCTGGCCGGCCTCGACCGGCTCGAATCGCTCCGTCGCGCGCCCTCCACCCACGAAGGCCACGAAGAGCGGAGCCGGACTCGGTGTCGACGCGCCCACGTCAGAGCCCCATGATGGAGTAGCCGCTGTCCACGTAGATGACCTGCCCGGTGATGCCGGCCGACAGCGGGCTCAGCAGGAACATGCCGGTGTCCCCCACCTGCTCGGTGGTGATGTTGCGGCGCAGCGGCGCCTTCTTCTCCACCCAGTCGAGGATGTCACTGAATCCGCCCACCGCCATCGCGCTCAGCGTGCGCATCGGGCCCGCCGAGATGCAGTTGACGCGGATCCCCTTCTCTCCGAGCTCCATCGCGAGGTAGCGATTCGTCGCCTCGAGCGCAGCCTTCGCGACGCCCATCACGTTGTAGCCGGGCACAGCCTTCTCGGCGCCGTAGTACGACAGCGAGATGATCGATCCACCATGGGGCATGAGCGGCGCCGCGCGGTGCGCCATCGCGGCGAGCGTGTACGCGGAGAGGTCCATCGCCTGCGTGAACACCTGGCGCGGCGTGGACGTGAACATGCCTGCCTTCAGCCAGTCCTTCTCGGCGAACGCGATCGAGTGCACGATGAAGTCGATGGTGCCGAAGTCAGCCTTGATCTTCGCGAAGGTCGCATCGAGCTCCTCGTCCTTGCCGGCGTCCATCGCCATCAGCCACGGGTTGTCGTTGCCCAGCTGCGCGATCGTCTTGCGCACACGCCGCTCCATGTTCGCGCCAAGGGGCAGGTACGTGTAGATGCACTCCGCGCCCTCGCGCAGGAGGCTCTGCGCGATGCCGTACGCCGCGCTGTAGTCGTTGGCGATGCCCACCACAAGTCCGCGCTTTCCCGTCATGAGTGCCATAGGCGCGCAAGGGTAGCGCGGGACAGGCTCCGCACGTGGGTCGGTGCCGCGTGCGAGCCGGCGTGCGAGTCCGGGCGCCGGTCCCTACGTTCGCGGGCTTGCCGCAGCGGCAACCGGATTCACCACATGGGAGGGATCTTCGAGGTCTGCCTCGAGTCCCTCCTTCACGCGAACCGCGCGGAGCTGCTCGACCACGGCGCGCTGCGCCGCAATCCGCTCGGGCGTGACGGCAGGGCCTGAGGGTGCCTGCTCGAGGTAGCGCAGGAGCCGCAGCGCGATGTCCCACCGGATCTGGGACGTCGGCAGCGGCCGCGTCCGCACCGCATCGGCCTGCGCCGCATCCAGCTCGCCGAGCGACTCGGCCCAGCGACCCTGCATCGCGATCGCCTTCGACAGGTCGATGCGGCAGCGCAGCACGGCGATGTCGCCGGGATCGAGGCCGCGCGTCCCATCGGGGCCGCGCGTGCGGCGCCCGATCACGGTCAGCAGGATGCGCTCGGCTGATGCCGGCGAGCCTGCGAGCGTATGCACGGAGGCGAGCGCCACCTGCGCGTCAAGAACCTGCTCGTCGTGGAGACCAGACCTCGACTCCAGCTGGCGCACCGCAACCTCGGCGAGGCGCAGCGCCTCTGCGAGATCCGCATCCCGTCCCGACGATCCCAGGTAACCCGCATGACGGGCGATGGCGACCGACAGCCCGATGAGCCCCTCGTAGTGCGCGCGGGGACGGAAGGGCATGCTCTCGCCGATCGCACGCGACCTGCGCTGGATGGCGATCGCCTCGTCGCGGAGCGCCGCATCGCCCCCCGCCAGCTGCTCGATCCATACGGCGAGGTTGCCGCGGCTCTCGAACGACATTGGGTGGGTCTCGCCGTTGACGGACTCGTCGATCCGGTTCGCCTCGCGCAGCGCGGCGATGCCGCTCCTGACCTTGTCGGCGTCCCCGTAGGCGCTCGCCCGTACCAGGCCAAGATTGGTGAGCACCGCGGCCCGCAGCCTTGGATGCATCCCGGGCATGCCGTCAAGCCTCCGCAGCGCATCGGCCAGGCGCGCCTCGCTGCGCTCGAGGTCTCCCGACTCGCGCAGCAGGTCGCCCAGCGTCGCGAGATCCGAGATCGCAGCCGCGGACCGCGGATCCTGCGC
>VERO01000296.1 GCA_018882625.1 Phycisphaerales bacterium
GCGTCAGATGAGTATAAGAGACAGGGCCTCTGCCGGCCGCGGCTTGGCGCAGGAGGATCCGATGGCCTTGGTGGCGGCGGAGGCGGAGGCTCGGCACCCTCTGGCGCATCGGCGACCTCGCCCGAGGCGAGGCTCATGACCTTCCATGCGTTGGCCTGACGGAACCACAGGCGCCCCGCCGCAACATCCCACCGGATGTCGCGCGCCAGGCTGCGCGCTCCGCCGTCGCGCCACCGCGACTGCACCTGGGCTGCGCGGTCGGCACCGGGCAGCTTGTCGTAGGGAATCCAGTCCGCCGCAGCGCGACGGGCTCCAGTGGCCACCAGCAGCGCGAGAATCGTCGCGCCCACGCTGCGGGCGCGCGGCCTGCAGCGTGCGGAGAGCTCAGCCCACACGCGCCGCATGGCGGAATCGCTCCATCCGCTCGCTGATCTCCTCGCCGCGCAGCGAGCGCAGCCGCTCGAGGCCGAACGACTCGATCGTGAAACTGGCCACCACCGTGCCCGATGCCAGCGCACCCTGCACCGCATGGAAGTCCACCTTGCCTGCGCGCGAGAGGTGTCCCATCATGGCGCCAGCGAAGGAATCTCCGGCGCCGGTTGGGTCGATCACATGATGCTCGTCGAGCGGGAAGGCGGGAAGCGCAGCGACGCCGTCGCGGTGCACGAGCACGCACCCGTGCTCGCCCTTCTTGACGACCGCGAAGGTCGGCCCCATCTCGAGGATCCGCTTGCCGGCGCTCACGGCGTTGCGGAATCCCGTCAGCTGGCACGCCTCGGAGTCGTTGATGATGATGCCGTTGACGCGGCGGATCAGCTCGCGCAGCTCCGCGTGCGCGGTGGTGATCCAGAGGTCCATCGTGTCCGCGACGACGAGCGCGCGCGCGGGGAACTGCTCGATGAAGCTTGACTGGACGCTCGGGTGCGTATTGCCCAGGAACACGAGCGCGCTGTCGGCGTACTCGGCCGGCGCGCGCGGCGGTTCCTCCTGCAGCACGCCAACCTCGGTGAAGAGGGTGTGGCGGACGTTGACGTCCTCCTCGTAGCGGCCGCCCCACGCAAACGTGCGCGATCCCGCGCGCTGCTCGAGGCCCCGCAGGCAGACGCCCTGGAATCCCTCGAGCACGCGCCGGTGCTCGTCGGGCCAGTCGGCGCCGACCGCCGCCACGACGCGGACTGGAGCGAAGAAGCTCGCGGCGGCCGCGAAGTACGCGGCGCTGCCTCCGGGCACGCCCTCCCGGCGGTCGCGCGGCGTGTAGACGGTGTCAATCCCGATAGTGCCTGTGACGACGAGTTTCACGCAGGCAAGGTAGCCGCCGAGGGCTTCGCCGTGCCGCGCGCCCACCCGAGTCCCATCGCCACCCCAATGACGATCCCGCCCGCCGCATCGACGGGCAGCACATTCAGCAGCGGGGAGAGCGAGCCTGCCGCCAGCAGCGCATCTGGCGCAGCGCCCAGCCGCAAGCCGGATGCGAACTGCGCGATGCCCAGCGCCAGCAGCGGCGCCCCGAAGATGAGGACTGGCTGCACCCGCGGGGCCGCCATCCGCGAGCCCGCGCCGCACACCAGCCCGGCCAGCACTGCCGCGCCAATCGCCTGGCCCTTCGTGCCTGAGCGCGCCACGACCCAGACCACGGGCACCGCGAGCACCGCGGGCGCCAGCGCACGCAGCGCATCGCCGTGCGCCAGCTCGCGCCACATGCTCACGCGCTCCTCGCGCGGTACGTCCGGCAGCGGGCCGCTCGCCAGGAACACCACGATCGCGCATGCCGACATCACCGCAGCCCATACGCACGTCTCGATGCCGATCGCCGACATGGGCACGCCGTCGAAGACGAGACCCAACAGCGGACCGGTGCGCATCGCGTACACGCCCA
Organism: Phycisphaerales bacterium; assembly: GCA_018882625.1. GTDB lineage: Bacteria > Planctomycetota > Phycisphaerae > Phycisphaerales > SM1A02 > ZLKRG44. The sequence continues at coordinate 1,877 of VERO01000296.1, forward strand.
CCGCGGCACCGAGCACAAACAGGCCGACGACCGCGTTCACGAGCTTGCCCACCAGGCATCCGAGCGCGGTTGCGCCCACGAGCAGCACCGCCATCGACACGAGCGTCTGGGACCGGTTCGCCGCCGCCAGGATCGATGCGGGCGGGATGCCGCGCGGATCCGAGTCCAGCAGCGCCAGCCACAGGCCGCCCATCACCGCTCCCACAAGGGCCGCGCCGAGCACCGCGAATCGGAAGGCCGTGCCGCTCATGCGTCGTGGTGTATCCGCGAGCAGCATCCCCCGCAAGGACCGCGACCCCGCACGTACGCTCGCCGCATGGCTGCCGAGTCGAGCACGCGCACGGTGACCCTGTCTGGTGATGCGCTCACCATCGAGAACCTCGAGGCGGTGGCGCGGGGCGGCGCGCGTGTGGCGCTCGCCGAGGGGCATGCGCGCACGCTCGATGCGGGGCGCGCCGCGATGCTCGCCCACGCGTCCTCCGGCTCGCCGATCTACGGCGTGAACACGGGCTTCGGCAGCTTCGCCAACGTGCGCATCGACGGCGCCCGGCTCGCCATCATGCAGCGCAACCTCATCCTGTCGCACGCCGCGGGCGTGGGCGATCCCCTGCCGCGCGACGTCGTGCGCGCCATGATGTGCGCGCTGGCGGCGAGCCTGGCGCGGAACCACTCAGGGGTGCGGGCAGCCACAGTCGAGTCGATCCTCGCGCACCTCAACGCGGACATCACGCCGCTGGTGCCGTCGCGCGGAAGCGTGGGCGCATCGGGCGACCTCGCGCCGCTCGCGCACGTGGCGCTCGCGCTGATCGGCGAGGGTGACGTCATGCACGCCGGCGCCCGCATGCCTGTCACGGCGGCCCACGCGAAGGCCGGCATCGCGCCGCTGGCGCTGGAGGCCAAGGAGGGGCTCGCGCTCATCAATGGAACTCACCTGATGTGCGGCGTGGGGGCGCTCTGCGTCGCCGACTCCACGCGGCTCTCCGACGCGGCCGTCGCCGCCGCCGCGATGGCGATCGATGCGTGCCGGGCGAGCGATGGGCCTCTCGACGCGCGCATCCACGAGGTGCGCCGGCAGCACGGCCAGTCGGTCGTGGCGGCGCGCATGCGGGCGCTGCTCGAGGGAAGCCAGGTCGGGCCGTCGCACCGCGAGGGCGATCCGCGGGTGCAGGATCCCTATGCGCTCCGGGC
>VERO01000297.1 GCA_018882625.1 Phycisphaerales bacterium
CGCCCATCCTGTGGGGATTCGCGCGGGCGTAGTCCTTCACGGCCTTCGGCGCGCGGCGGTCGGAGTTGCCCTCGCGGATCACGGGGTTCACGGCGCTGCCCTTGACCTTGTCGTAGCGCGCCTTCGCGTCGCGCTGCGCATCGTTCGCAGGTGCATCGACGTACTCGGGGAGCGCGTAGCCCTGCTTCTGGAGCTCGGCGATCGCGGCCTTGAGCTGGGGAACCGACGCGCTGATGTTGGGGAGCTTGATGATGTTCGCCTCGGGCGTCAGGCACATGCGGCCAAGCTCGGCAAGATGGTCCGACTGGCGCTGCTCGGCCGTGAGGCACTCAGGGAACGCCGCGATGATGCGGCCCGACAGCGAGATGTCGCGCGTCTCGACGGCGATGCCTGCAGCCTCAGCGAAGGTGCGCACCATCGGCAGCAGCGAGTACGTGGCCAGCGCGGGCGCCTCGTCGGTCAGGGTCCAGATGATGGTCGGGTGCGTCGTCATGGGAACCTCCTCGGTCTGGCGTGAGCGCCGCGCACGCACAGATGCGGCGTCGGCGGAAGACCTGCGAGTGTAGGGGTTTTTGCCGGGAATCGGCCTAGGATCGCCGAGTCTCCCCTCGCCATGACCAAGCCGCCACACGAGTCCCCGGACCTGCGCGCAGGGCGTGCCCGCGACGGCATCAACCTCGTGTGGCTCAAAAGGGACCTGCGGCTCGGCGACCACTGGCCCCTTGCGCGCGCACATGACGCTGGACTGGCGATCGGCCTCTACGTGTTCGAGCCGAGCGTCTGGAGCGCCCCAGACGCAAGCCGCGGACAGTTCGACTTCGTGGTGCAGTGCCTCAGGGAGCTTCGGGCCGGCTGGACACGGCTCGGCGGCACCCTGCTGGTGCGCGTGGGCGAGATGCCTGCAGTGCTCGATGAGCTTGACCACCACCTGCGCGCATCGCTCGGCCAAGGCGTCGCGGGCATGTGGAGCCATGAGGAGACGGGCAACGCCGTGACGTACGCGCGTGACATCCGTGTGGGCCAGTGGTGCCGCGACCGAGGCCTGCGCTGGACCGAGATCCCCCAGAACGGCGTGTTCCGCCGGCTGAAGAGCCGCGACGGCTGGGCCACGCGCTGGCAGCGTCGGATGGATGAGCCGCAGGCTGCCATCCCGCAGCGCATCCACTCGCCGTTGTTGCCGCCGCAGATCGAGCACGGCGACATCCCGTCCGCAGCCGCACTGCGCATTGCGGGGGCACCGATGCCAGAGGCGAAGGTCGGCGGCGAGTACGCCGCACGCGAGGAGCTCGAGTCATTCCTGGACCACCGAGGGCTCAACTACCAGCGCGACATGTCGAGCCCGGTCGCGGCGTTCGCGGGATGCAGCAGGCTGAGCCCCTATCTGGCATGGGGCGCGATGTCGATCCGCCACGTGAGCCAGCGGCTTGACGCGCACTCCGCTGCGCTGCGCGATCAGTCGCGTGGCGAGCCCTCACAGCGTCCTGACCGTCGTTGGCTTGCGTCGCTGCGCAGCTTCTCCGCCCGGCTGCGCTGGCACTGCCACTTCATGCAGAAGCTCGAGTCCGAGCCGCAGATCGAGCACCGCAACGTCAACCGCGCGTTCGACGGGCTGCGCGAGGACTCGTGGAACACCAAGCAGTCACAGGTGCGCTTCGAGGCATGGACGTCGGGGCGCACCGGCTACCCGATGGTGGATGCGTGCATGCGCGCGCTGCATGCCGGCGGGTGGATCAACTTCCGCATGCGTGCGATGCTCGCGAGCTTCTCGAGCTACCACCTGTGGCTTCACTGGCGCGAGCCGAGCGTCTATCTCGCGCGTCAGTTCATCGACTACGAACCTGGCATCCACTACCCGCAGTTCCAGATGCAGTCGGGCGTGACGGGCATCAACACGGTGCGCATCTACTCGCCCGCCAAGCAGGTGCTCGACCATGATCCGACCGGCATCTTCATCCGCCGCTACGTGCCCGAGCTCGCGAACGTGCCCGAGGAGTTCCTTGCTGAGCCGCACACGATGCCGCTGCTGACCCAGCACATGGCACGGTGCGTGATCGGCGTGGACTACCCCGCACCCATCGTCGATCATGCCACTGCCTATGCGCACGCACAGGCTGCGATCTTCGCCCGGCGCGGAGCGGCCAGCGCACGTGCGGAATCGCGCCGCGTGTTCGAGACTCATGGCAGCCGCAAGCGCCGCGCGGGATCCTGAACGCCGCAGGACGGCTGCCTCGATGCGCCATAGCCTGCGCGCGTGAGCGATCGAGCGCGCCTGGTCCGAACAGCCTGGATCGCGGTGGCCCTGCTGTGGCCAGTGGCCTTGCTGAACTACCTCGACCGGCAGATGCTCGCGTCGATGAAGTTCTCGGTGATGGGCGACATCGCGTCGATCGAGACCGATGCCAACTGGGGCTTCATGCTCGGTCAGTTCAAGTGGGTCTATGCGTTCCTGAGCCCGCTCGGCGGGCTCGTCGCGGATCGCTTCGGGCGCACCCGCACGATCGTGGCGAGCCTGGCGGCATGGAGCGCAGTCACGTACCTCACCGGCAACGCGACGACGTACAGCGAGCTGCTCTGGACGCGCACGCTCATGGGGTTCAGCGAGGCGTTCTACATCCCGGCCGCGCTCGCGCTGATCACGGACCTTCATGCGCCGCAGACTCGCTCGCGCGCGGTGGGCACGCACCAGATGGCGATCTATGTGGGCGTGATGCTCGGCGGCTTCGGGGGCTATGTTGCCGATGCGCCTGATCTCGGCTGGCGCTTCGCGTTCCACACCGCTGGAGCGATCGGCGTGCTCTATGCGATCCCGCTCGCCCTCATGCTGCGCGAGCCTGCACGTGCGCAGGACAGTGCGGCATTGACCCAGCCCATCCGCCAGGGCGCGCTTGCGGACTTGCGCGAGCTGCTCACCAGCGTGCCGTTCCTGCTTCTCGTGGCGTGCTTCACGCTGCCTGCGCTCGCGGGCTGGATCGTGCGCGACTGGATGCCTGCCATCCTCAAGCAGCAGTTCGGGATCGGCCAGGGCGCTGCCGGCGTGTCCGCATCGCTGTGGTGGAACCTGGC
>VERO01000038.1 GCA_018882625.1 Phycisphaerales bacterium
CGCCTGGCCTGTGCGCTCGAAGTGCGCATGATCCGCGCCGTAAGCCTCCTCCAGCTCCCGCCACTCCGCAAGCGAGAACATGGCGTCACTCCACGGGTTCTCGTGCCTGCCGTCCGCGGTCACGATGTCCGGACCGATCGCCGAGCATCCCCACTCCCGATAGATGCTCTCGCAGCGAGCGGCGAACTGCCTGTCCTGGACCCTCGTGTCATTGTTGATCACGGCGATGAAGCGCGCCCCAAGCGTGTCGCGCGCGTACCGGTAGCCAAGGTTGTTTCCCGCGGCAAATCCCGCGTTGCGCTCCATCTTCAGCAGGTGCACATTGGGCATGGAGGCCACCGCGCGCACGCTCGCCTCCACAACCTCAGGGTCCGAGCCGTTGTCGACAAGCACCACATGCAACGGGCGTTCGCACTCGAGCGCGCGAAGGGACTCGAGGCAGCGGGCCGTCACGTCCCACTTGTTGAACTGCAGGACGACGAAGCAGAAGGGCTCCTGCGGAGACTGCTCGCAAACCAGGTCCACGATGCGGACCACGCCGGCGCGACCGCTGACCTGGATCTCGCGCTCGCCACGCCGCACGTGCAGCACATCGCCACGCGCCTCCATATGGCATCCGTGCCTCTGGGCATGCTCAAGGACAGCGACGTAGTCCTCAAGAAATCCAAGCCTGACCCTCTCGAGCTGGCCGGCGCAGAGCGCGCAGACCCGCCGCCACATCCAGTCCCGCGCCTCTGCGAGATGCTCAGGAAGCGAGCCCTGATGGAACTCCTGCGGATCCAGCCCCCGAGCCGTCACCCCAAGCGCTACGGCGGTGCTGGACAATCTGGCGTAGCCATTGCGCACATCTGGCTCCAGGTGCGCACCCTCGGCCCACTCGTTCCAGGCGTTGATGAACACGATGCGGTGATCACCGTCGTGCTCCGAGACGGTCTGTTCCACCGCACGCTCAAGCCACCGCTGGTACGCATCAGCCGATGAGTTGATCCACGACGTGGCGCGCTCCATGCGGCGCGGCGTGTTGTCCCACGACGGCATGACCCCGCGGTACATCCGGTAGCCGGACGCCTGCTCCTGGCAGGAAAAGTGCGCGGCATCGCGGTAGTCCAGGATGACGCCCCCGAACCCAGGATCCGTCATCAGCGGAGCATCGGCCGACCGGTCCTTGGCCGGAATCTGCAGCGGCGGGAACTGGATCGTGGCGTCAAAGCCGATGTCCCGCGGGTCTGCCTTGTCGAAGCTCCGAACCGAAGCCAGGTGAATCTCGCCAATGCCCTCTCGGCGGCACACGTCCCGCCAACGGGCCGCAGTCACTCGCGGATTGGACAGAAGGCCCGGGCGGTACACGACCAGAAGCGGCTTGCCGTCGACTCGGATGTAGCGCGGGTCACGCAGGAGGGGAAGGACGTCCAGAATGAACCTCTCGTCGCCTTCGGCCGAGTGGTCCTGACCGATGAGCACCTCGGAACCGCGACCGTCCCACGCGCGGGTCCAGTCCTCGTTCGCCCAGCAGATGCAGAATGGAAAGTCCGGCCGCCCCGATGAGAGCATCCGGTCCAGAGGCCGCTCCAGCACGCGCCGGCCACCGAACCAGTAGTAGTAGAAGCAGAAGCCGTGGATCCCGAACTGCCGCGCGAGAGCTGCCTGACGCTCCAGAACCTCAGGATCATCGAGGTCGTAGTAGCCCACATCCGGATGGGGCACGGCAGGATGCGCATGGCCCAGATAGAAGGGCTTTGCCCGGCGCACGTTGGTCCATTCGGTGAAGCCAGCGCCCCACCACTGGTCGTTCTCGCGAATCCGGTGGAACTGCGGCAGGTACATCGCGATGGCGCGCACAGGTTGCGGCACAGACGCCACCTGAACCGACTTCTGGCGAGAGCCCGCCGAAACCCGATCCCTCCAATCGTGAGGTGCCGCTGCGCCCTGCACGATGCTCCACGCTTGCCACGCGTGGGTGCGCCGCAGCACCGGTCCGGCGCGCGAGAACAGCCAGTCCCGCACCCTATGCCGCTGCCCATCCGTCATCGGACATGCGCGCCACATGGCTCGCACGAGCCCGGCTGCCACTCGGACCAGCGATTCACGTGGCTTCGTGACTGCAGCTCTTCGCATCGCGCGAAGCGGCGCCGTGAGCCTCCAGCTGCTGCTGTCACGCATCTTCGAGAGCTCGCCCGAGAGCTCCGCAACCTCGTGTGCCCTGGATCCGCACGCGCGCTCGAGCTCCCTGATGTGGCACGCCATCGCATCTGCTCGCGCCTGCCCACGCGTGATGGCCTCATCATGTCCTGCACGCGCAGAATCAAGCGCTGCACTCGCGGCGTCCAGGGACGCGTTGGCAGCCGCGAGTGCATCGTGGCGAGAATCGATCTCGGCCAATGCCCGCGTGAGCCTCTCTTCCAGGCTGACGAGCTGGGCGTTGGCGTGCGCGAGTTCGGCCTCAAGGTGACCCACAGCACGCGCACGCGCGGCGTCTCGGTCGCGCTCCTCGCGCACCCGCTCGAGGGTTCCGTGAAGCCGCGAAATCGCCGCTCCCCTCAACCCCACCTCGCCGGCGAGTGCCCGCACCTCCTCTGCCAGCTCATCGCGCCTGAGCGCCGCTCCGCGACCAGCAGCGACGGCATCGCCCAAGGCGGCAAAGATGCCGCCGAGCTGCTCAAAGCGAGACTTGTCGGCGAGGGCATCCCGCAGCGCCGCGCGTCGTGCACTCAGCGCGCTCCCGACGAACAGCACGCCAAGGCCGTTGGCATGCGCAAACTCGCAGTGCGGGTAGTAGCGTCGGATCTCCGCCCACAGGCGCCACACGCCGCAGGTGGCTGGCTCGCGTACCCGCGTCTCGTGGAACAGCATCACGCCCTGGTCCGACATCTTCGGGAGCCATGTGTGGTAGTCGTGGCGCACGGCGTCGTAGTCGCGAGACCCGTCGACATGGAGGAGGTCGATCGAGCCATCGGCAAAGGTGCCGACCGCATCGTCGAACTGGCACCTCATCAGCATGGCAGACGACGGATATGCGGACTCGCAGTGGAGCCTGAGGGACTGGTAGGTGTCCTCCCCTCCACCGCCGGCGCTTCCAGGCCTCCGGATCCACGGATCGATTCCGACTACCGAGCACTGCACACCCGCAGCCTTCGCCGCCTGACAGATCGCGAGGAACGAGTTGCCCGTTTCGACCCCAAGCCCAACAACCTGCTGAGGCTCCCACTGCTCCACGAGCCACATCACGAATGGCGCATGCGCCACCCAGTCCACCGGGTCCACGACCCGCTCAGGGACCATCAGCGCAAGGCGAGACGTCGGGGCCGACGGAACCTGGACATGCTGGCCATCGCCCCGACGCGAGAGGCGGTCCGCGCCTTCGCCAAGCACATCGCCGGCGTCAGACATCGCTTGCCTCTACGGTGGAAGCCGAAGATCTTGCCCATTGCGCCAGACAGCGCTCTAGCGCAAAAGCAAGCCCGGTGGCCGATGGGCGGCTACGGACAGCCGCATCGCTCTGCGCCATCTCGCACAGTTCAGCGTAGAGCCGGGTAGAGGCTGGGCTCAGCGCATGCACGAGTGCAACGCGCGCATCGTCCGCCACGTGCCTGAGGAGCTCAGGCTTGAAGGTCGATACATCTGCACGCAGACCGATGCCCATGAGTGCCGCAGTCGATCTCACGCAGGCGGAAGGATCTGCCGCGACCTGGCCGACCTCAAAGAGGCGGCACTTGCCCGGCGCTGCCCTGACGAAGTCGCGAATGAGCCGGTTGTAGTGCAGCCACACCCGCAGCGCGTGCGCCGGATCATCCTGACACGCCGCATCTCCCCGGCGGAACAGCGAATCGGCAACTGCCCACGGCGCCCGGAACGTGAACAGGAAGCATGCCTCCGGCAGCAGCTCCGCCCAGAAGTCCAGCAGCAGCACGGTGCGCGGATCCTTCCACCCCCACGGCCTGCCTGGCGCACGACGGCTCGCGACCAGCTCCTCAGCCTGCCTCCGACGTGCCTCCGACGCGCTGAGCTGGACATCGCTTAGGAATCCGCTCTCGGAAAGCTGGTGGTCCGCGAGGATGGACCGGGCCAGCAGGTGGAAGTCGATGTCCTCGAAGTGACCCTCACGGTTGCTGGGAAGGGCGGGAACGAGTTGTTCACCAATGCAGAGTCCTGCGGCCTGCATGGCCTGCGCCATCATCGATGTGCCTGACCGGTGCATGCCCGCGATGACCAAGGCCGGGCTGCGGTGTGGGGCTGGGACGCTCGACACGGGAGAGGCGAGCAAGTGTATCCCCTGCACCGCGGAGCCGATGCTGCGCAACTCCATTGGCAGTACCCGCACACGCCGGGTCACGGCACATAGCGCATCGACATCGGGATCCCAGCCGCAGCGGCGACGCGCCCAAGCCTCTCAAGGGTGCGGTACTCGTCAGCGAGGACGCGAGCCAGGTTCTGCCGCGCGAGCGGGGACAGTTCCCCGCTCACGCGCGGGTAGTCCCAGTTGCGCGATTCCGATACCCGCAAGCCAAAGGCTGCTTGGATGTCCTCCTCAAGGCGCTCCTGACATACGACCGCACGCAGCTGCGACGGCTTGATCTCCTCGAGCAGGTGGCCGAGGTACCAGTGGAAGCCATGCGGTACGTGGCCTATGAGGTCCATCAGCGTGATGGCGGGCGACACATCGAAACCAGGCTCGGCGACGAGCCGCTCCGCCAGCGCCCCTGCGCTCTCAAACATCGAGAGGAATGCGCGCTCCGACTGGTGCTTGAGGCGCCACAGCGGGTCCGCATCATCACGGTCTGGGTTGAGATCGCCACGGAGCCGATGTCGCCTCCAGTTGAATGCGGACACAAACCGCTGCATCGGATCCCGCACGAGCACTACGTAGGAGCGCGATGGGGACACTGCTGGCCGTCTCATGTGCACATGCTCGAAGCGGAATCCGCTCGCCCGAAGCGCGGTGGCGATCGTGCTGCCACCGCACTTACCCACGTGCACCAGGTCGAAGTGGACATCAGGCGAGATCATGACGGCATGATCCCTGAAATGCGTCCGTGACGGCAAGCGTCCGCGCCGGGCTGTCCGCCAGCGCCCCTGCGCTAGGAGCCTGGTCCGTGGTAGCGCCCTGCCACCGCCGCGATCGAGAAGCCAAGCGACACCGCCACGGTCAGCCATGTCGCCAGTCCGGCTGCCCACCGCCGCTGTCGGGAGTCAGGCGCCTCTGGAGCGCGGCCCGTCGCTGTCGCATACGCCAGCATCGTGACCGGAATCAGGAAGTAGCGGCCTTGCACCCCGACGATCGGGGTCGCGTCATTGCGCTGGGTGAAGTAGACCGCCAGCGTCACGAGAACGAGGCCAGCCGACGCCACCCCGCAGGCGACCATCGCAACCGACGCAAGCCGCTGCGACCGCAACGAGTCCCATCGCAACGACACCATCGCCGAAGCCACGAGCAGCGCTCCGATGACCGGGTATGCCACTGGATGCAGGGGTGTATCGACTGCTCCGAGAGTCCCGATGTACATCCTGTACTGCTCGTGCATCCAGTTGCCATCGCCTAAGGAGCGTCCGACCTTCGACCACAGATTGGCCAAATCTGGCACGTAAGCCCCGATGGGCACGATCGCGCCTGCAGCCGCCTCGCTTGCCGAGTAGGAGGGACGATTGAGCACCACGCGCACCGCCCAGCCGACGGTCGCGAAGCCCGCCAGCGCCGCCAATGCGAGATCGCCGCGACGGCGCGAGAAGACGAAGCCGAGCGCGACAAGCCCGATCAGCGGAAGCATGTACATGCGGCTCGTGACCACGACCAGGGATGCCGCAGCCATCGCCGGCGCAGCCCACCATGGGGCATGCCGCCCATCGGTCGCCACACGGAGGAAGAGCGAAGCCACCAGCGCGGACAGGGCCATGCAGAGCCCGTCGATCACTGGAGAGGCCATCTGGAAGATGGACATGGGAATCGCCATCGACGCAATCACGACCGGCGTTGGGCGCACGAGGGCAAAGGCGATGCCGAGCGTGACAAAGACCGCAGCAATCATCATCCCGCGCGCGACGAGGTAACTGTTCCACACGCCGAGGCCTAGCCACTCACCGAGTCCGATCCCCGCAGCCAGCGGAATGTAGACCAGAGGCGAATTGGTCGTGATCGCGCCCTTGATCTCGTAGAACGAAGTCTGGCCAGTCCACCTCACGGCGCGGGCCTTCGTCTCCATGTCTGCACTGACTCGGACCGACGGACTCCTGACCAGAGCGCCCCACGCCCGGCCGAACTCCAGCAGCCCCGTATCCACCTCACCGCCGAGGAGGCCCTTAGGTCCGGCTCTCAGAGAGAACTGGCCATGGGCCAGCATGTACGACCGCGCCAGATGCGGCCGCTCATCCGGCGCCTGCGCCGGCGGCACGACGGCGCTGAGCGCGATGCATCCCGCCATCAGGGCTGCCAGCGCTACCCACCTCTGCTCGAACGGCCATGTGCGCACCACCGTACTGTAGATAGGTTCGCATGGGCAGTGCAGCGCACTGGCCTCCTCGCGGCAGGACGATCTGTCAAGTCCGAGCGTGTGGCGACATCACGCGACGGCGATCCGCGACTGAACGCCACCCCATCCGAAGCGCAGCTTCACGTCGTGCCTAGCTGCAACTCCGGCGCTGCTCCGGCGGCTGACGCTCGACACGGCCGCAAGCAGGGCGCGTTCCCATTGCTCCTCGCCTGAAGCCAACCAACCTGAGACTCCGTCGATGATGGCGGCCCGCTGCGGCGGCGTTGGCGTAGCCACTGTGGGCACACCCACCATCGAGGCCAAGGTGCACCGAATCTCGCTCTTGCATTGGCAAAACGGGTTGGCTGGCTCGAGTGGCGCAAGGTTCACGTCGAATCGCGAAACCTCGCCAGGCAACTCGGGCCACCGGACGCCCGGGCGCACCTCAATCTGGGAACCAAGGCCCTGAAGGGCTGGCACGTGGTCGACATGGAGGGAACCAACGACCGTCAGCAGGACATCCGGACACGCCCGCAGCACCCGCGCCAGGCACTCGCCGATCATCGCAAAGTCCCGATGATGCGAGTACGTGCCGCTCGCATACCCAAGACGGATGCGCGCTGAATCACCGACGGTCCCATGATCAAGGCGCGCTCGCCACTCCGCGTCAGCAACGGCCTCAACTTCAGGCCCGAGCGTATTGGGGAGCACCCGTACGCGTGGGACAACCTGATGCGCATAGCGCGCCAGCGACTCAGTCGTCACCACAGCCTCGTCGCTCTCCTGCATGGCGCGCCGGTACAGCCCGGACCTGGCGTACCACGATGCACGATCGGCCTCGGAGAGGCCATCGAGGTAGGCAACATCCCCTCGCCGCAGCACCTCCTCGTCGAAGATCAGGTCATCGATGTCGTATGCCACGGGTATGGATCGCCGAGAGCACTCCGCGTACATCGCCTCAAGGAGCGGCGACCACATCGCCCGGAACACCACGACGCGGTGTGCCTGCGATGCGCGCGCCACGACGTCTGGCGCATCCGCAGCGCACCATGATGCATCGTGCCCTTGCGCGCGCCAGGCGCCGATGGGATTCGCAACGCGCAGCTCATGACCGACGCTCCCCACAGATCCCGACACGTAGAGCACACGGATCTGCGCCTGGGACGTCATGCGCGTCTGCGCATGACGCGTCCCCGGCATTGCCACGGCGCGAAGTGCCGCGCCCGCCGCGCGATCCTCCGGTCCCGCACGGTCGGCAGGGTCGCGCATGGGCGCATACGCCTCGCCTGCACGGTTCAGGCGGCCGAGCACCTCATCAACCACTCGTGCCAGTCCAGCATCGTCTGGCGATGCGCTGGCCGTGCGAATCTGCTCGTACAGCCCATCGACCCACGCTGCCGGAGACCACCGCCACGTGCCCGTGCCGTCCCCGGCTACAGCACCGGCAGCGTGCGCTGAGCCGCGCTGCCGATGCAGGGCTGGCTGCACTGACTCGCATGCACGCCGCAGCTCAGGCCCTTCCCTCCGGGGTACCACGCCATCGAGCTGACCGCAGATCCGCATCAGCACCTCGTCGGGATGGCTCACCAGCTCCCCATAGTCCACGCATGCGCGCGGCATGTCTCGCGTGGCCGATTCCGCATCGAGCATGTACCGGAGCCAGAGCAGGCTGCACTTGGCTGGATCAGTCACTGACGCGCCGATCGTGGCCGCGTCCTTCACGCGCGCTGCCAAGCTGCTAGCCACCTCGGATGGCCTTCTCATCACCAGCACGATGCCGCACCGAATGGCCAGCGCATCAAGCGCACGCTGCCACAGTGGCATGAGCCGGCACAGGCATGGATCCTTGAGGACCAGCGACCTTGCATGACCAAACTCCTGCTCGAGCAGTGCGCGGGCCTCGTCGGCATCCGCGTGTCGCGCTGGGTCAGCGAACCACTCGCGCGGCACCGTCGCCCAGTCCCTCCAGTGCACACCTGCCGACTCGAGCATCCGCTTGTTGAACCTCGCAATCGGGAGCGACTCGAAGTATCCCGCGGGGTTGTCGCCCGTCGGAGGCATCAGGGTCCTCGGTAGCGCCAGCCCCAACCCGCCGAGCAGCTGAGCCATCGCCGATGTCCCGCTCCGGTGCATGCCGAGCACGACAACGGCCGAGCGGCTCATCCCCCGCATCCCCGCTCGCCAGCGGCAAGCTCCGCGGATCTGGCGATCCATGGAATCGCAGCGGCATGGCAGCCGCCCAGGAGGATCGGCGATCGCATCGGCGGCGTGTACTCGCCTCCCTTGAGGGCGCGGTACTCCTCGGCAAAGCCCGCTGGGCCGTTGACCGCTAGCGGGACGTTGGTTGCCACCCCACCATGGAACTGGTGGAACGTCCCCTCGCCGAGCAGCATCACCAGGGCATCCGCCGCATCCACGGCGCGGCGGTAGTAGTCAAGGTTGACAAGGCCCCCGCCGGGAGCCTGGAATCGCTCGTCCAATCCACCGAGCCGCTCGAATGACGCGCGGCGCACCGAAAGGCAGTTGCTCTCCAACAGCGGCGCAAACCACCCGCGGGCGCTCGAGCCGGCAAGGCATGAAACCCCAAAGAGGCTGTAGCCGTCGTGGCGCCAGTCCACGCCATCCAGCAGCCGGTCCTCCACGTCCTGGCAGTAGCCCTCCTCCACGGAGATGTTCTGCAGCTTCGGCCCGAGATGGAACGCCAGCGTCGCAATCACCGGATCGCGCGACAGGTGAATCGCATCGCACATGAGCCGCACGATGCCCGGGCTCAGCATGCGAGCCCCGTCGATGCACACGCAGACCAGCTCGCCCCGGCTCTCTCGCGCGCAGCGGTTGATCGCTGCGGCGGGCGAAGGACCGGGCCCCGTCCGCACGAGCCTGAAGTTCGGACCCATCCGCTCGACCATCGACGCTTCCATGGGTATCGCCGATCCATGGTCGACCGCGATGACCTCGTACTCGCTGTGGGACACCCCGCGTTGGTACTGCGCGGAGAGCGTGTAGAGCGTCCTCGGCGCCTCGCGGGCCATGTTGTGGAATGCAACGATGATGGATACGGTTGGCTGACTCATCTGCTGCCCCATGACGCTACATCGGATGGTCGCGAATCGGCAGTCGCGGCAGGTGCGCCGACATGAGGCTCGGACTGCCGCGGAGGCCGAGAGCATCCAGGCGTCCAGCTACGCCCGCGTCCACCGTAGGCAGGCGTGTGTACTAGGCTTTGGCCAGCAGCCATGGATGACACATTCCGCAGTGGGAGCTCACGCGCACAACCCTCCTCGCGTTCGCCACGCTCCGTCGGCGGGCCAAGAGTCGTCATGACGCTATTGATCCGGAACGAGGAGGACGTGCTTGAGGCCAACCTGGAGTTCCACCTCGCACAGGGCGTGGATCGCTTCATCATCATGGATCACCTCTCTTGCGACGGGTCGAGGGACATTGTGGAGAGGTACTGTCGCGCCGGCGTTGCGGAGCTGATCGTCCAGCAGGATCCCGGTTTCCGGCAGGCGCCGTGGGTCACGGCGATGGCTCGTGAGGCCTTCACGAAGCACCGCGCCGACTGGGTGATCAATGGTGATGCGGATGAGTTCTGGTGGCCATGCCAGGGTGACCTACGCACATGCCTGAGCGCGATGCCTCGAGACGTCGGCTGCGTGCGCGTGAGTAGGCACAACTTTCTGCCTACAGACAGCCAGTCGCATCGCTTTCTCGAGCGCATGACGTACCGTGACACTGCGTCCGTCAACTCCCTGGGCCGCCCGCTCCCCGAAAAGGTGTGCCACCGCGGCCACCCAGGTGTCACCGTGCACAGCGGCAACCACTCGGTATCGGTGCCCGGCTCGCCGCAGTCATCCGACACCTCGTGGATCGAGATCCTCCACTTCCCTGTTCGGACCTGGCGACAGTACGTGCGAAAGATAGCGGCCGGAGCGGCCGCACTGGCAGCGGCTCCTGAGATAAGGGGGTATGCCACATGGCGAGAGCTTGCGGGCACCGAAGACGGTCCGGCACGACACTATGACGAAATGTGCCTGACCACGGCTAAACGGGCGGCGCTGCTTCAATCTGGCAGAATCGTGCGTGATGTACGCCTTAGGGACTTCATGCGTGCACACGGCTTGGCCTGACGGCCCGGTGACACCGGAATGAGTTACGACCCCGGATCTCCCGCGTTACGCCCTGGCGTTGCTGCCATCGTCACGCACTACAACAGGCCGCACCTCGTCAACGAGGCCATCTGCTCCCTGCTCGCCCAGACCCGGCTCCCGGACGCAGTCGTGGTGCTTGACGATGCCTCCGAGGGCTTCGGGCCTGACACCATCATCCGTCATCCGCTCGTGTCCGTGTACCGCAGCACGGTCAATGTGGGACCATTCCGGCTCATTGAGTGGGCGATCCGGATCATGCCCTTTGACTGGTACCTGATTCAAGATTCCGATGACATCTCTGCACCGACGAGGCTGGAGCGCCTGCTCGCTGCCGCATCACAGCGCAACGCGGACATGGTGTGTTCCGCGATTCGCCACCAGGTTGTGGCCACGGGCGAGACGCGGGACGTCACGTTCACGGAAGATGCATGCGCGCAGCACCTTGTCGGAAATCCCCTTGCACTGTGCCTCTGGGGCTCGTCCATCCTGTCTCACACGCTGTGGGCGCGAGTTGGCGGTATCGCCACGGGGCTGCGGTTCAGCGGCGATGCGGAGTTTGTGTCCCGCGCGTGCTGCGTAGGCCGTGTTATCAACGTCCCCACAATCGAACTGCTTCGGCGCATCTACCCGGACTCGCTGACGAGGCGACCCGACACGGGGATGCAGTCCCCTGCCCGCAAAGCGCTCCATCAGCAGCTGCGCGCGCAGGCTGACGCACGAGTGGCGGCACTGCGGGGCGGTCTCCGGGTAGACCTCCGTCCATTCTCGACGGCGCCCGAGATCCGCATGGACACGATCCGGCTGGGATCAAGCGCCCGCGGCCCATCCCTGTGACCATGCTGCTCGGCTCGATTGCCCTCTGGTGCGCCATACTGTGGCCGGTGCTGCGTTCCCATGCGGTGCGCGAAGCGTGGATCGGGCTTCCTCGCCTGGCGCAGATCACCTTTGCATGCGTGACCGCTGGATTGCTCATGGTGCAGGCCCATCACGTGACACTGCCGAATTCTCCAGCGAGCGCGGCGTACCCGTTCACGCCGTGGACGATGTACACGGCGCCGCAGGACGCCATCTCGTACCACGAGCTGCTGCTGGAGTACCCAGATGGGCGCACCACCCACTATCCGCTGGAGACTCTCGATCGGCGGCACCATCGGACATTGCTGACACGGATCGTCCGCGATGCCCGATCGACGGCACATGCCGAGCAACTCGCCGCAGGGATGACTGAGCTGCTCGCCGTGCACAATCGGCAGCCGACCTTCACACCTGCAGTCGCCATCGCCCTGTGGCGGCGCACCCAGCCACTGCGGGAGTTTTCCTCGCCCGAAGCGATCCCCGCCCTCCTCGTGATTCGCGTCAGCCCCGAGAACGCGCATGCGCCTCGTTGACTACCCGGGTTCGCCTCGCACGCTCGCGCTGGCGCGCTGCACGGTAGGTGGTCTGATGCTGTGGATCATGGCCGCGCAGGACCTGCCTGGTGCGGCGGAGATCCCGCACGTGTGGTTCGACCAGATCGGTCCCGTGGCGCTTCTGCCGCGCGAATGGGCGCTGACGATGCTCGACATCCGATTTCTCTCCATACTCCGGTGGACGGGCATCGCGCTCGCGATCGCATTTGCGGGAGGAGTCAGCCCCGCACCGCTGATCGGCACGCTGCTGGCGCTGACGGCAACGCTCGCACAGTGCCTCGGACCGAAGGCATTCACCGGCGGGTTCGCGACGCACCACGAGAACGCAGCGATCCTGACCACGCTGCTGCTTGCGGCGTGCTATCCGCGACCTTCGGCTTGCCCACATGCAGCGAATCGGACTGCGCGCGGCGTGATGCTCATGTGCGCACTGGTGATCGGCATCATGTACATGGAGGTTGGATGCCACCGCCTCCTTCGGGGTGGTGCGGCGATGTTCCTCGGCGACACCATCGTCGCGTGGCAGGTGTCCCACTCGCTCCAGTACTCCGAGACGGGCTTCCGGCTCGGACTGCTTGCCGCCAACCATCCCGTACTCGCAGTGGCATCCAAGGCTGGCTTCCTGCTGGCCACGATCGCCGAGTTGGTGGCACCCCTCTGCGTGCTGATGGGCACTCGCCGGCGCATCGCATGGATCGGCGCCCTCATCGCTATGCACGTGGGCTCGGCCCTGATGATGAACGTGCATTTCTGGGAGAACCTAGTGCTCCTGCTCGTCTTCTGCTCAGGTCTCACCCAGTGGGGCGCTTCCGCTGGCTCTTCGCGCCGCGCCGGAATCACCCCCGCGACCATGAGCAGCTGATCGCACGCCAGATGTCGGCGGCGCTCGCGCGGCGGGCGCGCTGCACCGCACCGCGCTTGGCGAGGGCGTGCGGCAGGCCGCGGATCGCATCGCGCTTGGCGCGGCAGAACACCTTGAACTGGCCGCGGCGCACGAGCGTCACGAGCGATGCCACCGTCATCGCCAGGTGCGCCGGTATCACGAGGGGCATCAGCGCCAGCGGCATGTCCTTGACGACCGTCCACACCATGTTGCGGTGACCGTAGTACACGACGGTGCCATGGTGGCGGTGCCCGCTCGTCGCCGATCCCACATGGTGCACCACCGCATCGGGCACGTACCTGCTCGAGTGGCCTGCAAGGCGAAGCCGGAAACCAAGGTCAACATCCTCGCTGTAGCAGAAGTAGTCGGCGTCAAAGGCGCCCACTGCGCGCACCGGATCGGTGCGGTACAGCGCTGCCGCCGCGCACGGCGCAAAGATCTGGCGTGCGACGAGGTCACCAGGCTCAAGCCGCTTGCGGTGGCGCGCACGCCAGGGCAACCCGCTGATGTGGTAGACGTCGCCGATCCCATCGATCAGCTCCGGCTCGCGCTCGCACATCTGCCGCGAACCGAATGACGC
>VERO01000298.1 GCA_018882625.1 Phycisphaerales bacterium
TGCCGCACCGCCGTACCAGTCGCGCAGGGACTCCGACCGCCCTGCCTTGCCCAGCAGCTCGCCAAGCGTGTCGGAGAGCACAGGCTTCACGTACGCCGCATCGTTGGGATCGCCGAGGCCCTTGAAGGTCAGGGGCATGACGAGATCGAGCTCGGCCGCGAACTCGTTGGCGACCGCGGTGACCACCGGCTCCGTGAGCGTGTCCGCCTCCGTGAACGAGGGCGGGTTCGCGAGCTTGATCTGGAAGGAGGTGGCCTGGAAGTCAGCGGTGCTCTCGCCCACGGTCAGCACCGTGGCATTGCGCAGCTCCCGCACCGCCGGCGCATCAGCAGGCGCCTTCTCGCCGATGGCACGGATGCGCCGCTCGACCTCCGGTCGCGCGATGAGGAGCTTCCCGTCCGATCCGGCCGACTCGCCGGGAGCGGCCTTGCGCGTGGACATCGTCATCGCGATGCCGCCGCGGAACTCGGTGTCGAGCATCTCGCGTCCGGTCGAGACCGTCAGGATGAGGCTCGCCGCCGCAAGCAGCCCGGCGCCGCCCCACAGCGCCCAACGGATCCCGATCCAGTCGATGTTCGGACGCAGCACACGCATCAGTCCTGGCACCACCGTGGGCAGCATCGGCAGCCTGCGGATGCCCAGTGGGCCTGTGCAGACGTTGAAGCACATGCGCGACACGTAGAGGCCGGTGAAGAGCGTCGTCAGCGTGCCGATCATCATGGTGAGGCCGAAGCCCTTCACCTCGGTGGCGCCGAACTTGTAGAGCACCGCACACACGATCAGGTTCGTGATGTTGCCGTCGACGATCGCCGAGAGGGCCCGCTTGAATCCCATCTCGACGGCGGTGGAAAGCGACTCGCCTCGGTCCACAAGCTCCTCGCGGATGCGCTCGTAGATCAGCACGTTCGCGTCGACCGCCATGCCCATGGTCAGGGCGACACCTGCGAGTCCGGGAAGCGTGAAGGTGCCGTCGATCGCGGCCATGACGCCGAAGATCATCAGGCCGTTGATCGCGAGCGCAATGCACGCGATGATTCCGGCGCCGAAGTAGTACAGGACCATCGCAAGGCCGACCGCCACCGCGGACACGCCGACCGCCGAGAAGCCGCGCTCGAGATTGTCGCGCCCAAGCGAGGGCCCGAGCATGCTGACCGACACCGGCTCCGGCCTGAGCTTCGCCTCGAGCTCGCCGCCCTGCAGGACTCGCGTGAGGTAGTCGATGTCCTCCGGGCTGAAGCTTCCGGAGATCTGTCCGCTCGCGTTGATCTGGCTCTGCAGAGTGGGCGCGCTGTAGATCTCGCCGTCGAGCACGATCGCCATCGGACGGTTGATGTTGGGGCCCGTCAAGCGACCCATCAGCTGCCCGCCCGCCTGATCGAGCTGGAACGCGACCGCGGCGCGACCGAGCTGGTCCTGCGAGGGGAACACTGACTTCATGGCCCACTGGCGACCGCCCAGGTGGTCGAGGCTCATCGCCTCGGTCGTGTAGAGCAGCACCCACACGTTGCCGTCGTGCGAGGTGGCGACCAGGTCGCGTGCCCGCATGAACGTGGCGGGGTCGGCGCGAAGCGCATCCTGCTCCTGCGGACTCTCCGCGAACTGCTTCACGCTGTTGATGCGGAACCAGCGCGCGACCGGAGAGTCGGTGCCATCGGCGCCGCGCTCCTTCAGCTGCGTGACGAGATCCTGGACGTTCACGCCCTCCGGGGACGCCGCGGAGACCGGGATGTGGAACTCAAGCACGCCCGCGGCGCGCATGAGTCGCTTGAGGTCCTCCGGATCGTCGTATCCGGTGACCATCGCCGCGTAGTCGTCGTATGCCTTGACGAGGCCATCGATCTGAGGGGCGAAGTCAGGGACCATCGCCTTGAGCGACTGCACCTCGACCTCGCGCGGGCTCGGTCCAGTCGACACATCGCCGGTCGCGCTCACGCGGATCCGCCCACGCTCGTCGCGCAGGGGCGGCCTCTCCGTGGACAGCTGCATCGCGCGCTTAAGGCGCTGCACAGTCACGCTCGTGGCGATCACCTGGTCGCAGAGCTTGCGCTCGTCGATCTCGGCCTGCGCCAGCCGTTCCTCCTCGGCATCGCGCTCCGGCGCGCCCGCCGCCATCGCCGCGAGCTTCTCGCGGCCAGCGCGCGCGGCGTCGTAGGCGGACTGGAGCCTTGTGAGCATCTCGCGACGGGTCCCCGCCACCACATCTCCTGCGGGCGCATCCTTGGGCGCAAAGTCCGCGGCCTTGCCCTCAGACAGCGCGCGCTGCAGCTGCCGTGCGGTGACCTGGGTGCGAGCGCCAAGCTGCGCGAGCGCCGCGTCGTAGGTGTCCCCGAGCGCCTTCACGGCGGGCGACGGGAGCGGCATCACGACCTCGATGCGGTCCGCGCCCTGCGGCTGCATGGAGATGTCGAGCACGCCCTGAGGGTTCACGCGGCGCTTGAGCGAATCGATGACCTGCGCCAGGACGCGCTGGCTGTCCGCCCCTTCGGGCATCTCGACGGAGTACACGAGGCTGACGCCGCCCCGGAGGTCCTTGCCGATGCGGATGCGCTTGTCGGGCGGGGAGATCTCCCACAGGCAGATCGCCACGACGGCGAGCGTGATGAGGACTCCGGTGAGCAGCTTTGATTTCATGTGATGCGTAATCGGGTGAGAGTGCGTTCGTGTGCGCGGCAGGGAGCGTCAGCGCGACGGGGCCTGGCCCTCGCCGGAGACTGTCGATGGCGATGACGACGACGCGTCGAGTATCTGGACGATGGCCGAACGCGCAAACGTGATCCGGAGGTTGTGGCTCTCGTCCACCTTCAGCGTGATCGTGTCAGGCTTCAGTTCCACAACCGTGCCGATGATGCCGCCGGAGGTCTGCACCTTGTCGAGCTTCTTGACCGAGTTGAGCAGCGCCTCGCGCTTCTTGCGCGCACGGCGCTCCGAAAGCGGCACGATGACGAAGAGCACCACCGCAAACGCCACGATCATCAGGAGGAATCCTGTTCCTCCTCCCGCATCGGCGGGCGGAGCGGCACCGGGCGCAGCGCCTGGCGCGCCTTGCACCGCAGTTGGTG
>VERO01000039.1 GCA_018882625.1 Phycisphaerales bacterium
GTCCTGCAGCGTGCGGATCTCCCGGTCGCGCTCCTCGGCGCGGAGCGACTCGCGGAAGATGAGCTCGTCCCTGGCGATCACGCGCTGGCGCTCCTCGTCGAGCTGGCTGGAGATGGTCGCGAGCTCGCGTGCGTGCGCCGCGGTCATGGTGTCGAGCCGCTCCGCGGCGACCCTCCGCTCGTCATCGATGGCCTTGGCCAGGTGGGCCGCGGCCTGCGCCTCGGCGCTCGCGATGGCCTCGGCAGCGCCACGCTCCTGCGCCGCGAGCTCGCGCGCCGCGTGCTGGCGTGCCTCCTCGAACTCGGCCGCCATGCGCTCGGACTCGAGGTGCGCCTGGAGCAGCTGCGCATCGAGCTTCGCGATGCGGCCGCGCAAGTCGTTGGAGGCCTCCGCGAGCGCTGAGTTGGCGTCCTCCGAGCGTGCGAGCGCAGCCTCCGCGGCGGTCGCGCGCGCACGCTCCGCATCGAGGGCTGGCTCAAGGTCGCCGATGCGCGCCGAGAGCTCCGCACGCACCGCACCCAGCGCGGCAAGCTGCTCGCGCGCCGCATCGAGCTGCGTGCGCACGTGCACCAGCTCGGTCTGCGTCGCGCCAATGGCGAGCCGTGTGGCATCCCGGTCGCGGATCGCGTCGTCGCGCTCGGCGCACGCCTGCACCCACTGCCCCTCGGCGGCGGTGCGCGCGTCCTCGAGTCCCTTCGCGTGCGCCGCAGACTCCTGAAGCCGGCGCATCAGGTCGTGCACGCGACGCTCGGACTCGGCACGCTCGCGCGCCATGTCGCCCTGCGCCTCGTCGAGCAGGAGCTGCACACGGTTGATGCGGTCCTGCGCGTCCGCATCGCGGAGCTGCGCGTCGCGCGCGGCCTGCTCGAGCGCGGTGCGAGCCATGTCGCGCGCGGACTCCGCGTCGGCGCGGTGGCCAGCCTCTGCCGCAGCCCGCTCGCGCGCGTGCTCCACTTCCTGCGCGAGGTCGCGCTGCACAGCGCGCGCAGCCTCCAGCTGGTCCTGGCCCTGCCGCAGCGCAGCGACAAACGCATCCCTCTCCGTCGCCAGCAGCCGCTGCAGCGCAGCTGCCTCGTCCTGCGCAGCGCGAACCTGCGCCTGAAGCTCGGTTGCGCCGGCCTGCATCGCGGCACGCTCGCGCTCAAGCTGCTCGCGCGCGTGAATGCGCGCCAGCTCGATCTCCTCGCGCGCGGCGAGCTGCGCCTGCGCCAGCTCATCGCGAGCCTGCTGCTGCGCCGCGGCGACCGCGGCCGCCGCCCGCTCCGCCTGCGCGCGTCCATCTGCCTCGGCACGCGCGTGCGCTGCGGCGATCTCCGCCTGCGCCTCGCGCCGCACCTGCTCGGCCTGCGCCTCCGCCGCGCGCTGCGCTGCGGCGATCTCCGCCTGCGCCTCGCGCCGCACCTGCTCGGCCTGCGCCTCCGCCGCGCGCTGCGCTGCGGCGATCTCCGCGGCGGCATGCTCCGCCCGCTCGCGCGCGACGCGCTCCGCCTCAGCTCGCTCCGCCTGCTCCCGTTCAGCCTCTGCACACGCGGCCTCTGCGCGTTGTGCCTCAGCAATCGCCGCTGACTCCGCGGCGGCGGCTGCGTCTGCCTGCGCATCGAAGACGCGCACCACGAGCCCGGCCACGCTCGTGATCGGTCGCCACTCGTGATCGCCATGGCGCCTGATCTGCGCACGCGAGTCCATGGCGCCATCGGCCGCGAGCGCACGCACGCCGCTCGAGGCGAGCGGTCCCTCGACAGTCCCGTCGGGCAGCAGGATCTCGTAGCGCGCAGGCGCGCCCGGCGCAGCGGCAGCGCTGGATGCCCGGGAGGCCGAAGCCGTCGAATGAGCGAATGGCGTCATGTCATCTTCCTTCCGTGGACATCGTGTGCGGTCGATCCTTCGACACGTGCCCGCATGCGCTGGCAGGCACGGCAATCGCACACGGAAGCGCGCACGCTTCCGCACCGCGATTACACCCGAAAATCCCAGCTTCTCAAGGGACTTGGGGCCGAATCAGGTCCGACTGGCGGAAAATCCGCAGGGCGGGTGCGGGGCCAAGTCCCCACCGTGTCCAGTCCTTCCTTCACCCCCTGGCGTCTTGTGTGGCCACCCACTGCCCCAGACCGCGACCGCAAGCCCCTCCGGGAGAGGGGCTTGGGTCGCGAGCGGATCAATCCTCGTCGTCGGAGTCGTCGCCGCTGGAGGCCGCTGCCTCGTACTCGCCATCCTCGGACCCCTCGCCGCCTTCGCCCTCTTCCATGGCCTTCATGCGTTGCCAGTCCTCGAGGGTGATCATGACCTCTCTCGCCACCGACCCCTTGTGGTCCGACACGATGCCGGCGAGCGCCATCTGGTCGACCAGACGGGATGCCCGGCCGTAGCCGATCGCCAGCCGCCTCTGGAGCAGGCTGACCGAACCCCGGCCGGTCTCGATCATGATCTCGACGGCCTTGTCGAAGAGCGGATCGCGCTCATCGGCCGCCAGCTCGCCGCCCGCGGTCGGGTCAGAACCGCCGCCCGCGCTGCTACGCACCGCCAGGAGCGCACGCTCGAAGCTGGGCGTCGCGACATCCTTGAGGAACCGGACGACCTTGCGCGTCTCCGAATCGGTGACGAGCGTGCCCTGCGAGCGCCGCAGCTCGCTCGAGCTTGGCGTCAGCACCATCATGTCGCCCTGGCCCAGCAGCAGCTCCGCACCCTTTTGGTCGAGCACGATGCGGCTGTCCATGCCGCTGGCCACCTTGAAGGCGATGCGGCAGGGCATGTTGGCCTTGATGAGTCCCGTCACGACGTTGGCCTGCGGACGCTGCGTCGCAAGCACCAGGTGGATGCCGACCGCGCGCGCCTTCTGGGCGATGCGCACGATGTGGGTCTCGACCTCCTTGTTGGTCATGATGAGGTCGGCGAGCTCGTCGATCACGAAGACCATGTACGGGATCTTCTTGGCGATGCGGGCGCGATCGAGGTCGGTCTGCGGGTTTAGCCGCGCGTACAGCTCCTCCTCGCCGAGCTCGTTGTAGCCCACGATGTCGCGCACGCCGACGCTCTTGAAGAGCTCGTAGCGCTCCTCCATCTTGCCAACGACCCACTCCAGGATTCCCGCGGCCTGGTTCAT
Source organism: Phycisphaerales bacterium (assembly GCA_018882625.1). GTDB lineage: Bacteria > Planctomycetota > Phycisphaerae > Phycisphaerales > SM1A02 > ZLKRG44. The sequence continues at coordinate 3,101 of VERO01000039.1, forward strand.
GTCCGTGACGACCGGCGCCATCAGGTGGGGGATGTCGGCGAACATGCTCATCTCGACCATCTTGGGGTCGACGAGCACGAGCTTCAGCTCGTCCGGGCGCTTCGTGTACAGCCAGCTCATCAGGATCGTGTTGATGCACACGCTCTTGCCCGAGCCGGTGGTGCCGGCGATGAGCATGTGCGGCATCCTCGCGAGGTCGAGCACCAGCGGCTCGCCCGAGCTGTCCTTGCCCAGGAACATCGGCAGGCGCATGCCCTCGGCCTGCCCGCCGCTCATGAGCTCCTTCAGCCGCACCTTCTCCTTCAGCGGATTGGGCACCTCGATGCCGACCGCCGTCTTGCCGGTCATGTTCGCGATGATGCGGATGTTCGGCGCCTTGAGCGCGCGCGCGATGTCCTTCGAGATCGTCTCGAGGCGCGCCACGCGCGTGCCCGATGCGAGCTCGACCGAGTACAGCGTCACCACCGGGCCGCTCTCGATGCCCACCACCTCGCCATCGATCTGGTATGTGCGCAGCGTCTCGGTCAGCACGCCGGCCTGCTCGCGCACGAAGTTCTCCATGCGCTCGGAGTAGTTGCCCTCTGGGTCGTCGAGCATCTCGAGCGTGGGGAACTGGTAGCCCGTGTAGTCGGCCTCGCGCGGGATGTCCTCGTCGCGGGCGAGGGTCTTGGGCGCCGTCGACATGCGCACGGGCAGCTTGGAGATGCGCTCGCGCAGCTCCTCGGCAGACAGTGGCGCGCGGGATGCGGGCTCCTCAGCCTCGGCAGGGGAGGGGGTGGCCTTCTCGCGGGCCGCGCGGGGCGCCCGTTCAGGCTCTGCGCTCGCCCGCGAATCATCCGCGTCGCCAGCCTCTGCATCCGGATCGCCATCCTCGCTCGCCTCGGCCATCTCATCCTCGACTTCGGCGGCCGCCTCCTCGACGACCTCGGCGGACCTCCTGCGCAGTGGCCGTGCCGCCTCGTCAGCGCCGTCGTCGAGATCCACCACATTGCGCGCGATGCGGCGGCTACGCGAGCGCGCGGCCGTTGCAGTGGCCGTGCCGCCATCACCATCGGCCATCGCGCCCGCGAGCGCAGGCTTCGCCTTCGCAGGCATGATGCGGTTCCAGAGGCCCTTGTAGTCGTAGGCCCACACAGGCTCGAGCGACTCGGCGGCGCGGACGAGCGCGGCAGGCAGCGCCATCATGATCTCGTCGACGGCGACCAGCAGCCCGATGAGCAGCGCGACGATCAGCACCAGGCTTCCGCCGAGCCCGCCGAAGCGTCCGCCAAGCTGCTCCGCCATCCATCCGGGCACCAGGCCGGCCTCGGCGCCGCTGATCACTCCGAGCGTGGGGAACCACAGCGCATGCAGGCCGCCAAAGGCGCACATCGCCAGCAGCGCCCCGATCGCGCGCACCGCAGGGTGAGGCACGCGCTGGCCCATGGCCACCACGCCGAGCGCATATCCCGCGCACAGCATGGGGATCCAGAACCCGTAGCCGACCGACTCGTAGATCCCGTACGCGATCGCCGCGCCCACGGTTCCGCCGAGGTTGGCGGGCGGGTCCGCCGGAACCGCCACCGAGTGGCTCGGCCAGTCGGAGCCTGAGAAGCTCGCGAGGCTCGCGGCCAGGTAGAGCCAGGTGGCGGCTCCCACGAGCCACACCAACTTGACGGTGATGGATGCGGGCGGCAGCGCGCCCGCGGAAGTTGAGGTCGAGCCAGTCCGTGCGACAGCCTTCGGCGATGTCCGTGCCATACCCCATGATCGGCTCAAAACGGGGCATCCGATGAGATTCCCGGCACCTGCTACCTTTTCGCCTCGCATGCACTTCAAGCTTGTGGACGAGGTTCTCGAGGCGACCCCGGAGCGGGCCGTCGGCATCAAGGCCGTGACCCTTGCGGAGGAGTACCTGCAGGACCACTTCCCCACATTCCATGTGCTGCCTGGGGTGTTCATGCTGGAGGCGCTGGTCCAGACGGCGCGACTTGTGCTCGATGCGCGCTCGGAATCGGAAGGCAAGCCGCCTCTGCGCATGGTGCTCGGCGTGGTGCGCGCGCTCCGCTACGGCTCGTTCGTGCGTCCCGGCGAGACGCTGCGCACCGAAGTGACGCTGGACAAGGTCAACGAGGACGGATCCGTGAGCTTCAAGGGTGCCGCGACCGTGCTTCGGCACGCCGCAGCCGGTGCGCCGTCGGCCGAGCCCGAGACGGCGGTGAGCGGACGCTTTACACTCCGCCCGATCAGGACTAGTGCGGCTGTGGCCGCGATCCCCCAAGGAACGGCCGCAGGGAAGGCCCAAGGACAGGAGTGCCGATGACACGTGACGAGATCCAGAAGAAGGTGACCGATGTGCTGGTGGATGCGCTTGGCGTCGACGAGGAGGACGTGACTCCGGATGCCTCACTGACCGGCAAGCTCGGCGCGGAGTCCATCGACTTCCTGGACATCGTCTTCCGGCTCGAGAAGTCCTTCGGCGTGAAGATCCCGCAGGGCGAGCTGTTCCCCGACAACGCGCTCAGCGACCCGCGCTACGTGCAGGACGGCAAGCTGACGGCTGACGGCCTGGCGCTGCTCAAGGAGCGCCTGCCGCATGTGGACACATCGTCCTTCGCGGCGGATCCGCGCCTCGAGAAGGTGGCGGAGAGCTTCACCGTGAAGAGCCTCGTCGACTTCATGGAGCGCAAGCTCCAGCCGGCCTGAACTGGGGCCAGCCTGACATGCGTTGGATGTGGATCGACACGATCGTGGCCTACGAGCCCGACCGGCGTCTCGTGGCCATCAAGAACGTGTCGCTCGCGGAGGAGCACCTGCACCAGCACTTCGCTGAGGGACCCGACGGGCCGGCGCAGCCGGTCATGCCTGGCAGCCTCATGATGGAGGGCATGGCGCAGACCGCGGGGATCCTCGTGGGCAGCGTGCGCCGCTTCGCCGAGAAGGTGATCCTGGCGAAGATCCAGAAGGCGCAGATCGATGCCGATGTGACGCCGGGCCAGTGCATCCGCTATGACGCCTCGATCGAGCGCATCGACGGGATGGGCGCCAGCACGGTGGGCACGATCGAGCGGCTCGACCACCGGTCAGGCCAGTGGGAGCGGATCGGCTCCACCGAGATCATGTTCAGCCACGTGGACCAGAACATGAGCGGGCTGGCCTTCCCCGATCACAACTTCGTCTTCAGCGACAGTTTTCGCAACATATTGCGTAGCAGCGGTTTAGGTCATCTCATGGCGTAGTGGATCAAGCGGTCCGGGGACGTTCCCCGGGGGATCCGGTGGCAGTATCGCGGCCAGTCGTCGCGTGAATTCCGGGGCGAGGGGTGCAGCCCGATGGCAGTGGAGTCGTTCGCGCAACTGGTGGAGCAGCACTACTCCGCGCTCAGGCGCATCGCGGAGCGGTCGATCAGGTCCCGCTCCTTTCCCGCAAGCATGAGCCCCACGAGTCTCGTGGCCGAGAGCGTCATGAGGCTGATGCAGCAGCGCGAGCAGCCGATGCGCGAATCGCACCTGCGCGGCCTTGCCACGGTCTTCATGGCGCGCGTGCTGGCCGACTCCGCGAAGTCGCGCCTGCGCCAGAAGCGCGGCGGCCGTGCGGTGCGACGGTCGCTGGCCGATCCTGCCGTGACGGTGGAGCTGAGCGCAAGGCCTCCGCGCGGCGGCAGCGATACGCAAGGCGGACCCTCCATCGACCGCGATGAGCTGCTTGGCGCGATGGAGCGCGTTGCGGAGGAGCTGCCTCGGGCGATGGAGATCGTCACGCTGCACCTCGTCGCGGACATCCCGCTTGCGCGGACGGCCGAGCTCGTTGGAGTCAGCGAGCGCACGGCATACCGCGACCTGCAGGAGGGCCGCAAGGCGCTCGCTCAGGCGCTGCGCAGGGGCCGCGAGTGATGGAGATTTCCCAATATGGCCTGTGCGGATGATCCCTTGGATCCCGCAGGGGATCATGTGCCGGCGGACCTTGACCCGCTGCTGCGCGAGCTTGGCGCCGATGTGGACGACGCGCTCGCCGAGGGCGCGATGCGATGCGGGCCCTACATCCTGCTCGATGAGGTGGGCGAGGGCGGTTTCGGCGAGGTGTTTGCCGCCGTGCGCGACGACGCGACCGAGCGACGCGTGGCCGTCAAGATCCTCAAGCGCGGACTGGACACGCGCGATGTGCTGCGGCGCTTCGAGCTGGAGCAGCGTGCGCTCGCGCGCATCGACCATCCATGCGTGGCGGCGATCCTCGATTCGGGCATGACCGATGACGGTCGTCCGTGGTTCGCGATGCCGCTGCTCGATGGGGAGCCTGTGACGGTGGCGTGCGATGAGGCGTGCAGTCCGCTCGCGGAGCGGCTCAGGCTGCTGACGCTGATGTGCGATGCCGTGCAGGCGGCGCACGTGCAGGGCATCGCGCACCGCGACCTCAAGCCCGGCAACGTTCTGGTCGTGCGCGGTTCCGACGGGATTGCGCTGCCGAAGGTGATTGACTTCGGCATCGCCAAGGCGCTTGACCCCGAGGGTGCAGCCGACGCCACGAGGACAGCCCCCGGCGGCCGCATCGGAACGCCCGCGTACATGGCCCCCGAGCAGCTGGTCTCCGAGTGTGCGGGCGCTGACGCCCGCAGCGACGTGTACGCGCTCGGAGTGATCATGGCGGAGCTGGTGGCCGGAGTGCGGCCTTCGGCGCCCAGCGACGGAGGCGCGCCTGCGGTGCCCGTACACCCATCGCGGCTCTTCGCGTCGGTCGCTGCGGGCGATCCCGCTGTCGCCGCGCAGGTCGCGGCGGCACGTGGGCTCCGCTCAGCGCAGGAACTGCGGCGTGCGCTGCGTGGCGACATCGACGCGATCGTGACGCGCGCCACGATGCCGGAGCCTGAGCGCCGGTACCAGAGCGCGGAGGCCATGGCTGCAGACCTGCGCCGCATGGCCGCATCGATGCCGGTGCTGGCGCGCAGCCCGAGCCGGTCCTACCACCTGGCGCGGTTCGTGCGGCGGCACCGCATCGCCGTCACTGCCGCGGCCGTGGCGGTCCTGATGCTGCTTGCGACCTCAGCCGCTGCGGTCGTCGGCTCGGTACGCGCCGAGCGCAACGCGGCGCGCGCATCCCAGCAGGCGGTGCGCGCGGAGCAGGTCACAGGCCTCCTGCGCGGCGTGTTCGAGCGGATTGACCCCGAGGTGGCGCAGGGAAGGGACCGCACGCTCATGATCGAGCTCCTGCGTGGCACTCTCGAGGAGCTTCAGGCGGATGAGGGCGCGCGGGATCCGCAGGCCACTGCAGAGGTCGCCCGAATCGTGGCTTCGGCGCTCATCAAGCTCGAGCAGCCGCGCCTGGCCATCGAGGGGATCGACGCGGCCCTCAGGCGAGTTGACGCTGCCATGTCCCGGGAAGGTGAGCCGATGCGACGGCGGCAGCTCCGCATAGAGCGAGCGGCACTCCGCGTCGAGAAGGGCACGGCCATCTTCGAGGCATCATGGGCTGATGCGGGAGTGATCCGGGCACGACTTGACGAGCCGCTGGCATCGGTGGAGTGGCGCGCTGCGCTCGAGGAGCTTGCCGATGAGGGCGCGCTTGATGGCCGCACCGCACTCCTCGCTCGCCTGCGCATCTGGCGACTCCGTGAGACTTGGCCTTCCGGCACGCCCATCGAGGAGTTCGATGCGGCGATCGATGCGGAAGTCGAGGCCGGCAAGCTGACAGAGCTGGAGCGGTGGACCTATCTCCTTCGCAAGGCCGAGTCGCAAAGCTGGTCTGACGTACTGACGGACTTCCCGAGGGTTCTGGAGGAGTGCCAAACGGCGCTTGGCTCCCGGCATCCGCTGGTGGTGCGGGCACGCAACCGTGGCCTCGGGTTCGAGGTGTGCGCGGCGATCGATGCGAGGACGCCGAGGGATGGCGTGACATTCGACGGGTGGCGCGATGATGCGGCTCTGGCGAGCCAGTGGCAGCGCGCGGCGAGCTTGGCAGACGGAGTTGTGGCGGACTGCGAGGATGTGTTCGGACCATCGCACACCCAAACGCTCGCAGCGCGGCTCTGGCAGCTTGCCGCTCGGGGTGCGGTGGATGGGAGCGCCGCCGTCGGGCGCAGGTACCGCGAACTGCGCGCGGACGCCGTCAATGCGAAGGGCGAGGATTCCGCACTGGTGCGGCAGGTTGATGCCATCTGGAGGGGGATGAACGAGGGTTACGCCCAGTTCAGGTGGTGGTGACTCGCGCGGCGGTCTTCTCGAGTGGCCTCGGGTTATCAGTCGCTCAAGATCTGGATCACCACCCGGTTTGAATTGCATCCACGCAAAATGTGGAACCGTCGTTGGGAGGACCCTTCGTTGCGGTCATACTGACTTACAGCAGGTATGGGACGTCCACTCACGGCTTGGCGTGAGCGGTTCGTGGTTCGTCGGGTGGAAGGGAGTGGGATGACTGGAGACTTTGAGTTCATGTCCATCCCGCGCACCCACCCCACTCAACGCACACGGGTTGCCGATTCGCTGACGCGTGGTGGGCGCACGATGATCGCCTCCGCGGCGCTTCTTGGCGCACTGGTGTCGGCGTCCGCCATGGCGGGCGGGAATGAGGATGGAACCATCTTGGTTTCGTCGAGCGGGGCGATGTACCGGGCTCCGGGATCGGCAGTTGCAGTCAGCGTTCAGGTCTCGGACTTGGCGGTGGCTGCGGTCGGGGTGCAGCTGTTCGTCGAGTGGGATACGACCGAACTCACGTTTGTGAGTGCTGGAGGGCACGGGCCATTCCAGCTGATCCGGACTCCTCTCCTTCTCGACGTGCCCGGATCGCCAACGAGGCAGCGTCTTGCGCTTGCGACCGGTCTCGTGGAGGGCGGCGTCGGGATCACGTCTGGAGTGCTCGGGCACATCTCATTTGAGGTGTCGCCCGGTGCGCTGGTCTGCGCACCTGAGTCGCTTCTTGATTTCGGTCCAACCGGCCTCGTGTACTCGACGAAGCTGAGTTCGCTTGGTGGCGAACCGATTCCCTTTCAGGCGGTAGCGGATGTGGTCTTCGGGACCGACACGGTCGCTCCGCAGCTTGTAGGCGTACCGCAGTCGGTGGTTCTGTCGCCTGGAACGACAGCATCCCCCGCGCTCGATGCCTTCTTGGCGGCGGTGGTGACCGCTCCCGACGCGTGCGGTGAGGTGACGCCGAGCCGCGTGGTGTCACTGCCCGACGGCACTTCGGCCGCGAACTACCCGTCCGTGTTCCCCGAGGGCGTGACGACGGTCACGTGGACGGCGACCGACGGATCCTCCAACTCGGCCACCCAGAGTCGGACCGTCACCGTGGAGCCATGTCCCGGTCCATTCGCCACCTACTACCTCGACGGCGACGGCGATGGATTCGGTCAGTCTTCGGTCACCACGGTGACCTGCGTCGGGGCACCTCCCGGTTATGCCGTCGTGGGCGGCGACTGCAACGACGGTGCCGCCGCGGTGAATCCGGGAGCGTCGGAGACCTGCAACGGCATCGACGACAACTGCGTCGATGGCGTCGATGAGGGATTCACGGACAGCGACAGCGACGGTTCCGCGGACTGCGTGGACGGCGACGACGACGGCGACGGCGATCCTGACGGGAGCGACTGCGCGCCGCTGGACGCTGACATCTACACGGGCGCGGCGGAGCTGTGCGACAGCGTGGACAGCGACTGCGACGGATCGCTGGTGGACGACTTCCAGAACTCCGACGGTGACGCGTACCCCGACTGCATCGACGGCGACGACGACGGGGACGGCGTGGACGATGCGGCCGACAACTGCCCACTCGTCCCCAACATGACCCAGGCCGACCTCGACGGCGACGGCACCGGCGACGCCTGCGATGGCGACCGCGATGGCGACGGCACGGACAACGCCGCAGACCAGTGCCCTGACACGTATGCGCTCTCGGCGCCCATCCCTTTCTATGCCGACTCTGACCAGGACGGCGCTGGCGACCCCGACTCGTACGTGCTCGCATGCACATCGCCGGGGGCCGGTTGGGTCACCATCGCCGGCGACGGCTGCCCGACAGACACGGCGAAGCTCGCGCCCGGCACGTGCGGATGCGGCGTCGCGGACACGGACACCGATTCGGACACCGTGCCCGACTGCATCGACAACTGCGTCACGACGCCGAATCCATCGCAGGTCGACTGCGACGGCGACAGCTACGGCGATGCATGCTCCACAGCGCCCGACTGCAACTCCAATGGCATCCCTGACAGCTGCGATATCGCATCACGTCATTCGGCCGATGCGGACGGCAACGGAGTGCCCGACTCGTGCCAGGCCGACTGCGACAGCAACGGCCTTCCCGACTCGTACGACCTTGTGGTCACGCCCTCGCGGGACTTTGACGCCAACGGCACGCTCGACGTCTGCGAAGGACGCACCTTCTGGATCGGCGGGGCATCAGGCGGACTTGCCGCCGCGTCGAACTGGTCGGGCGGACTTCCCGGCGGTGCGGTGCCTGCCGTGTTCGATACGGCAGGCACAGTCTCGGTCACGAGTGCGGGCGGAACCCTTGGCAACGCGATCGTCGTCCGCTCGGGCTCGGTCCTCATCCGGGCATCGGCGCCACTGACGCTGCCCTCGCTCTCGGTCGGTTCGGGCGCATCACTGTCGCTGTCGGGCGTCCTGATGGTGCTTGGCGACGCGACCGTGCTCGTCGACGGACGACTCTCGCTGGCCTTCGACGGATGGCTGTCGGTGGGCGGACGCCTCGACTGCCGGCAGCAGTCGACGCTTGGACTGGAGCTGCGGCTCTCGACGGAACCATTCGTGACCGCAGGATCGGGCTCGTTCCTCGGCAGCATTGACGTGACGCTGGGCAGCGTCTCCCCATGGACCGTGCAGCCGGGCACGCGATTCACGCTGGTCCAGACCTCATCGCTCGAGAGTTCAGGCTTCTTCGCGGCGCTGTTCTCGCCCGAGCTTGGTCCGAACCTGCTTGCGGTCGTGGGTCCTGGCGGTTCGCTGCAGGGCATCGACAGGCTTGAGGTGGAGGTCACCCCGATCACGCAGGTGCTCGAGCCGGCCCCGAGCGGATCGGCGCCAGTGACGGGAGTGCCGACCGCACTTGAGGTGGCCGAGCTGACAGGCGACGCATTTGAGGACACCGCGCTGACAGTGAGCTTCGGGCCGGATTCGACGGGCTTCCTGTACGTGCTCCAGAGCAGCGGTACCGGCACGTTCAGCGGGCAAGGAACCTACCCGACCGATCCAGAGCCGCAAGGTGTGCGTGCGGGGCGGTTCGACTCCACCGATGCGACGCTCGACCTCGCGGTGACGAGCGCGGGCGCTGCGACACTGCGCGCGTACCGCAATGTGTCGCAGACAGTCACCGGCTTCGTGGCAGGCCCGGCGGCATCGACCGTCGCCGATCCGCGCGCGCTGGCTGTGGTCACGCCGATTCCTGCGGGTGAGCCACTGGAGGCACCGACCGATCTGGTGGTGGTGGTCGGGTTCGGGTCGAACTCGATGCAGGGATTCTCGTCTGGCAACGAGGGTCAATTCGTGCCCGGCAACGCCATCCAGCTTGGAGGCCGACCGGGTGGAGTGGGTACGTCCAGCGGCTCGTCAAAGCCGGATCGGCGTGTGGCTGTGGCGCTCTCGAGCGCGCTTCCAGGCGGACCTGGCGAGGTGGTCACTGTGGTGGTCGAGCCTGACGGCACATTGGTGCCTTCCGGCTCGGTGCTCGGGCCTTCGCGTCCAACCGACGTGGAGTCCGACGATCTGGACGGCGACGGCCTCTCGGATGTGCTGGTGACCGCAGAGAACGGGAGCGTGAATGTGCTTCGCGGGACGCAGTCCGGGCTGGCATTCAGCGGAAGCTTCCCGGCGGGCACGCTGCCCGCACGTGATGGCGCGATTGGAGACTTCGATGGGGATGGACGGCCTGACCTTGCGGTGGCGCTGCTTGGGTTCTCTGGCGCTGACGGCGCGCAGGTGAGCCTGTTCCTCAAGAAAAACGTGGTGCTGGTGTTCCAGGAAAAGCCCAGCCACAGCTTTGAGCAGGTGCGTGAGCGCGTGCGCCGCGGTACCGGTAAGATTCGCTATTGCAGCGCCGATTATCTCTATTACGCGCTGCTGGATGAGGTGATCGACCGGTATTTCCCGGTGCTGGATCATTTGAACCATCAGCTCTCCACCATTGAAGACCAGATTTTCTCGCCGGACAGCCGGGCGATGTCGCTCGACCAGGATATTATTCAGCATATCCACATGGCAAAGAGCGATTTGTTGCTGCTGCACCGTACGATCTGGCCGATGAGTGATTTGATCGGCATGCTGATGCGCGAAGATACGGCGCTGATTACCAAGAAC
>VERO01000299.1 GCA_018882625.1 Phycisphaerales bacterium
CGTGCCCAGCGTCATCAGGAGCAGCGCGCGAAGCTGCTGGTCCGCCATCGCACTGCCCTCGAGCGACTGGATGCCGGGCACGACCACGGACTGGTGCGTCGATCGGCGGAGCACCTCTGGCATGTTGATGCCGCCCAGCTCCGCGCGCAGCTCCCCGAGCCACCGGAGGCGGTCGGGGTCAGGCACACCACGCTCGATCATGCGGCGGTCCACCTGCTCCGCGATCTCGTTGGCCACGATGCGGGCACCTGCGCCCCTTGCCTCGGAGAGCACCCCGGCCTGGAAGTCGATGACGCCCATCAGCTCCCTCTCGCGCCGCTGCGCGAGCCCGAGTGCACGATCCCGCTGGACGAGCGTCATCGACACCGTCACTGCGAACGCAACCAGCGCCGCGAGCGCTGCCGAGGCCGCCGCGAGCGCTGTCCGATGGCGGCGCGCGAACTTGCGCATCAGGTACCAGCGCGACTCGGGTGCAGCAACCAGGGGCCGCCCCTCAAGGTAGTTCCCGATGTCCTTGGAGAGATCCTCTGCGCTGCTGTAGCGGCGCTCGCGGTCCTTGCGTATCGCCTTGAGCGGGATCCACTCGAGCTCACGCCGGAGCTCGCCGACGAGGTTCTCGATCTGCTCGCGCCGGCCGCGCGAGATCCGCTGCGCGGTACCGGAGTCCCTCGTGGCGATCGTCGAGAGCCGGAGGCTCGGTGTCGGCGCGTCCTCCTCCCTGATGATGCGCTGCGCCTCAAGCTCGGCGCGATTCGCCAGATCGAAGGGCTTCATGCCGGAGAGCAGCTCGTACAGCACGACGCCCAGGCTGTAGACGTCAGTGCGCGTGTCGATGTCGATCCCGCGCGGGTCGGCCTGCTCCGGGCTCATGTACTCGAAGGTGCCGATGGCCCTGTGCTCGCGGGTGATCGTGCGGTCCGTGAGTCGCTGGGTCATCGCCTTGGCGATGCCGAAGTCAATCACCTTCGCCTGAGGCTCGCTGCCCGTGCCGATCGTGACGAGAATGTTGCTCGGCTTCAGGTCTCGGTGCAGGATCCCGTGCCGATGCGCATGCGTGACCGCATCGCACACCTGCCTGAAGAGCACCAGCCTCTCGCGCAGCCCGAGCGACTTGCGGTCGCAGAACTCGTTGATGGGCTGCCCGTCCACGTACTCCATGGCGAACCATGGCCGGTCCATGTGGACGCCGCCGTCGTAGATCTTGGCGATGTGCTCGTGGCTGAGCGCGCCCAGCACCTCGCGCTCCTGCTCGAATCGGGCGATCGTCTCAAGCGGATCCGAACCGGTGAACTTGGCGAACTTGAGCGCCACGAGCTGCCGGAACGTGTCGCGGCGCTCCGCCATCCATACCTTGCCCATGCCGCCCTCGGAGATGGCACGGATGAGCTTGTACGGCCCGACGAAGGCGCCGGGTGCCACCCCAAGCGGGTCCACCGAGCTCGGGCGGTCCGTCGAGCCTGATGCGGGAACGACCGTCTCGTCCGGGTCGCGGCCTCCTGGAGGGCCGCGGGTCTCGTCATCTGGCGCGCCCGGTTTCTCGCGGCCGCCGTCAGTCATTCTGGCATGGCCCCCACGCCGCGAGCAGCAGCGTGAGATCGACGCCGTCGACCCGCCCATCGCGGTTGATGTCAGCTGCCAGGCCCGTGGCGTCCGGTCCCCAGGCGGCGAGCAGGCCTGCCAGGTCTGCGCCATCGATCACGCCACTCGCGTCCAAGTCGGCGAGGCAGGGGCGCGGACGATTGGACATGTCCGCACGATACGGGATCGTGTCGGTCAGCGCGCCGCCGGCAAGCGTCGATGCACCCGAGTCGACAATGAACACTCCCTCGCCTGCGGGCCCCAGCACGTCGCCGCGCGGGCAGAGCAAGGGATTGGCTGCCGGGATGAGGTCCTGCTCTCCGATCGTCAGGGCACCTCCCTCGACGTACTGGTCGACTTGGATGGCCACGGCCTGGCTCTCGCCGCCTACCGTGGCGTGCACGCTGACGATGTCGCGCACTCCGTCGCTGTTGACGTCCACCAGCGCCACATCCCCGCCCGCGGTGGCGCCATCTGGTGCGATCGGGATGGCGTTGCCGAATCCGGATTGGGTGCCCTTGAAGAGCGTCAGCACCGCAAGCGGCACGCCACCCGAGCTCTGGATCGGATCTGCGTTGGCGGTGATCACGTCGTCGATGCCGTCCCGGTCGATGTCCGCCACATCGAGGTTTGCAGGCTTGCCTGGCACATCAACGACCTGCGTGATCGCGTACGTGCCCTCCGCACCCGCAGTCAGCACGACAAGCTTCCCTGTTGCCCCTCCGACCAGCCCGTCCACGGATCCGGGATTGGCTCCTGGCGAGATGATCTGGCGCCGGCGAGTTCCAAGGGCCTTGGGCGTCACGGGCACGGACACCGTGTCGACCGGGATCGGGTTCTGCGGCGTGAAGACCTGGACTGATCCGGCTGAAGTGCCCACGGCCACCAATGGAGGTCCCGAGCCCACGACGGCAGTCGAGATCGGCGCGGCTCCGACGGCGAGCGATGTCGAAGGCGTGAAGGACTGGCCGCCGAGCGCAGTGCCCGCAAACGCATTCAGGTAGATGCGTGCCACCGACTCGGACGGATTCGCCGCCAGCGTGGACACCACAGCATCGTCCCGGTCATCCCCGTCGATCCTGCCGACGGCCAGAGCAGTGGGGCTTGGAGCAGTCGGGGTCACATACGACGACGTGGACATGTTGCCTGCGCCATCGTTGAGAATGACCTGCAGCAGCCCAGGCTCGTTAGGACCGTTGCTGATCGCGAGCGCCAAGTCGTCGAAGCCGTCGCTGTTGAGGTCGAGCGCCTCCGCAAAGATCACGTCGCCCTGCACCGAGTAGGTGTCGCCAGTGTCGGCATTGAACGCGTTCGGAAGGTCCCTGAGCGCAAGCGCCCATCCGCTGCCGCCTGCGACGCCGTTCCATGGCACCAGCGTGAGGAACTTGCCAGCCGGAGGCGGAAGCGTCGACTGGATGATGGAGAAGACCCCGTCACTGCTCCCGGATCTGACC
>VERO01000300.1 GCA_018882625.1 Phycisphaerales bacterium
GACGTGCTGCACGTAGCGGCGATTCACCCAGACGTCGATGTCGCTGTAGTCGATGGCAGTCGCGTTGATGACGCGGACCGCGAGCTCCATGGGGATCGCCTGGACCTGGACCACGCTGCCCTGGCCGAGCTCCGACGGGTATGGCCGCGTCTCGAGTGACGGGTCGTACAGCGTGCTGCATCCGGCCAGCAGGCCCGCAGCCAGCGCGCTGCCGAGGGCGGGCATCGCCCTGAGGCGCGCGGATGCCGCGCGCGCCGCCGCGCGTGCGCAGCATCGGACTGGGGACTGGCGGTGCCATGCAGCCATCGGAGGCGCAATGTAGTCGCCCTATCCTGACGCGATTGGGCCAGCCCTGAGATGAGCGTCGAACTCACACCTTCGGACCTTCCGCAGCGCCGCCTGTCTCGCCCCGTCGAGGAGACGGCGCAGCGGGTGGCTGTGCATCCGCGGGTGAAGGCGCTGCTGCCGCGCTTCGATGCGCCGTTCTTCCAGGCTGGCTTGGCGGGCTATTCCGACGGCGCAATGAGGCTGATCGCGCGCCGCCATGGATGCCCGTTCTGCGTGACGGAGGCGCTGCTCGACCGCACGCTCCTCAATGGCGGCAAGGGACGCGTGCGCGAGGATCCCGACCTCATCGCGAGCGAGTGCGGCCTCGGCGACGTGGACGACAACCGCGCGGCGAGTGTCGACGACCACCCGATTGCGGGGCAGGTCATGGGCACGCACCCGAACGAGATGGCGCGCGCATCGGAGCTGCTCCTGTCGATGGGCTACGACGTCATCGACGTCAACCTGGCGTGCCCAGTGAAGAAGATCCGCACGAGCAACCGCGGCGGCCACTTCCTGCGGCACCCCGACGAGGCGATCGCCGTGCTGCGCGCCGTGCGTGACGCGGTGGCGCATGCGGTGCCTGTCACCGTGAAGCTGCGGCGCAGCTTCGATGACACGCCAGCGATGGCGGCCGCATTCGAGCGCATCTTCGATGCGGTCAACGAGCTCGGCTACGCGTGGAGCACCATCCACTGCCGCACCGTGGAGCAGAAGTACCTCGGGCCCGGCCGCTGGGAGTTCCTGGAGGACCTCGTGTCGCGCTCGTGCAAGGGCCCTGGCTCGGACGGGCCAGTGATCTTCGGTTCAGGCGACATCTGGAATGTGCGCGACATCTTCGCGATGCTCGACCAGTGCGGCGTGCACGGCGTGAGCGTGGCGCGCGGCTGCATCGGCAACCCGTGGATCTTCCGGCAGGCCCGCGAGATGATGGCCGGACGCGAGCCGTCGCTGCCGACGATCGCCGAGCAGCGGCAGGTGCTGCTCGACCACCACGAGCTGGCGTGCGTGCTGCACGGCGAGCGCAGCGCGGGCCAGCGCATGCGCAAGTTCGGCATCAAGTTCGCGGCGCATCACCCGAATGCGCAGCCGGTGAAGGCCGACTTCATCAGGTGCCAGACGCCAGCGGAGTGGCGAGACGTGATCGAGCGGCACTACGGCGCGGGCGCGGGCGGAGGGGCGCGACCATGAGCGCGTCGATCACGCTGACCCATGCAGCCGCAGGCTCGAGCCTTGAGCTCGTGCCGGATGCTGGAATGGTGGCGGTGTCGTGGGTGGTGGCGGGGGACGAGGTGCTCGCGCTGCCATGCGGGCGTGAGGAGTTCCTGGCGGCCGCCCGCACCGGCGGGATTCCGCTCCTCTATCCCTACGCCAACCGGCTTGGCGCAGATTCGTTTGCGGTGTGCGGCAGGCCGGTCGACCTCGCGCGCGTGCCCTCGCTCAAGCGGGACGACACGCGCCACCCTATCCACGGGCTGATGCTGCGCAGGGGCGGATGGTCGCTGGCGGTGCTTGGGCCTGGACAGGTCCAGGCTGAGCTTGACTGGGGTGCGCATCCGGAGCTGATGGGCGCGTTCCCATTCGCGCACACGCTGCGCATCACATGGAGGCTTGTGGCGGGAGGCAGTGCTGGTGCAGCATCGCTGCACGTGGACACAGAGGTGCACGCCGACCGTGGCGTCGATGTGCCCGTGGCGTTCGGATGGCATCCCTACTTCCATGTGCACGACCCGGCCGGCGCGCAGGTGCGGATGGCGCCTGCTGCGGGGGTGGCGCTCGATGCGGCCGGGCTGCCGGTCGGTGGCGCCGTGGCACGCGCACGAGGCGCTGCGGGCGCCGTCGCCCCGGGACTTGTCGTCGGCGAGGGAGGAGCAGGCGAGAGGCGCGATCGCGTGGGTCAGGGGCAGGACGCCCTCTACTTGCGCAAGGACCTCGGCACCGTCGCGCACGCGTCACCGGTCGCATCGATCACCGATGCGCACCGCCGGATCGACGTGCTGATGGATGCGCACTATCCGTTCATGCAGGTGTTCTCGCCCCGGGGCGCCTCCTTTGCGTGCATCGAGCCCATGACCGCACCCACCGACGGCCTCCGGAGCGGCGACTGCCCCGTGGCCGGGGCCGGCGGCACCTTCCGCGCCGCATTTGAGGTGCGCGTCATCCCGTGCCCGCCAACCAGCATGACGGGATCGCCGACACTGCCATCGCCAGCGGCGTGAACGCATGGACGGCACCCGGTCCCGGAGGCCCCTCGGGATCGCCGCCGCGTGACATGACCACGCCGATGCATCCGTCGCTGCGGCGAGCCAGCGAGACGTCGATGCCGTCGCGCCATCCATCCGCCGGGTTGGGTGCGACGCAACGTGCGCGCACGGTCCATGTGTTCGCGTGCACCTTCTCGAAGACGTAGGCGGCGCCGCACACTGGATTGCGCTCGCGCGTCCCGCCGCGCGGCGGCGCATCCTGTCCGCGCCTCCCGTCATCCGCAGGACTGCCGCTCCAGGGCGGGTCATCGCGTGTGCGCACTGTCGCCAGCGCGGCCGGAGCTCCCACGGCGATGAGTCCCTCACGGATCGAGAGCGATGAGGCGAAGTGCTCGTCGTCCGCCGCGGCAGGCAGCAGGCGCTGCACTGGCCTCCATGGCGCAAGCGTGGGCTGGAGATCGTGCGGCCAGCCGCTCGCGGCGCACTCGTAGAGG
>VERO01000301.1 GCA_018882625.1 Phycisphaerales bacterium
TCGACGCCTCAGGCCGATCCTGCTGCAGATTCACCATCAGCACCCGCTCCGCAGAGCACTCCAGCGGCTCCCGAAGCCGATCCGCAGTCGCCTGCCAGCAGCGGCGCGGTCGAGCCGGCGCCCAAGCCGCTGCCCACGCCGATCCTCATCGATGCGCCTGGCCAGGGCTTTGGCGGCGTCACGCGCGAGTTCCGCACCGACCGGCGCCCTGTGGATCCGAATGACCTCGTGCTCGTGAACTTCCGCGAGATCAAGGCCGAGGACCTGTTCTCGTTCATCATGGAGTGCACGGGGAAGCCCGTGATCCCGCGGCTCGCGCAGATCCGGCAGACGGTGATCAGCGTGATCAGCGACAAGCCGGTCTCGCGCGCGAAGGCGCTCGAGCTCATCATGCAGGCCTTCCGGCTCAACGACATCGCGGTTGTCGAGACCGATGACCTGGTGATGATCGACATGATGGACAACGCGGCGAAGCTCCAGCCGGCACGGGTGCTCGGCCCTGAGGTCGATGTGCTTCGCCTCCAGGAGAACGGGCAGGTCGTCATCAAGATCTTCAAGGTCGTGAACACGCGCGCATCGGGCATCTTCGACAGGCTGAGCGCATCGCTGCCCGCGTACGCCAAGATCGACGTCGACCCGAACTCGAACCAGATCATCCTCGAGGGCGATGTGGGCCTGGCCAAGCGGTGCGCCGAGATCATCGGACAGCTCGATGTGCCGCCCTACGTCGATACGCGCACCGACACGTTCCGGCTCCAGTACGCGGATGCGAGCGTGATCGCGGATGCGATCTCCACGATCTTCACCGGATCGCGCAGCAGCGCTGGCGGCGCGGGACGGCCGCAGCAGCAGCGTCCGCGTCCGGGACAGCAGGCGCAGCCGGGCGGCGCAGGTGGCGGCGGGGCGCCAGAGGGTGCAGACCTCGTGGTGACGGTGCTGCCTGCGACCAACTCCATCACAGTGCGCTCGGACCAGGACACGCTCGTGCGCATCCGCGAGCTGATCTCGCGCAGCTGGGACATCCCGCCGACGCGGCATGGCAGCATCTTCAAGGCGTACGACCTCGTGTACACCGACCCGATCAAGGTCCGTGCGCTGCTCCAGGAGCTGCTGCAGGCTGGCGGCGGCGGCGGGCGCACTGGCCGGGGAAGCGCGCCGCGGCTGGCGGGCGGCGGTGGCGGTGGAGGTGGCGGCGGGGAGTCGAGCGCGGACGTCGCGGTCGCGAACATCTTCAAGATCGAGGCCTATCCGGACTCGAACCGGCTCGTGGTCGTCACGAAGACTCCGGACAACTTCGAGTGGCTGGATGTGCTGGTCAAGGAGATCGACCAGCCGCTTGAGGTGGGACTGCCGCGCACGGTGCCACTGAAGTTCGCCAGCGCCATCGAGCTCGCGGAGATCATCAACGCGCTGCTGGCGCAGTCGGGCGCGGGCACGGGCATCACGGCGCCGGAGCAGGGACTTTCGGGACTTGACTTCGCGTCGTCCGGCACCCAGAGCCAGCAGTCGAACGCGCTCACGGGCCAGACCACGGGAGGCGGTGCTGGCGGAGGCGTGAGCCGTCAGACGATCGAGTTCCCCTGGCAGCAGGCGCGTGGCGGCGAGGAGGAGCAGAACGAGGTGAGCGCGCTCGTCGGCAAGAGCCGCGTGGTGCCCAACGCCGGCCAGAATTCGCTGCTGGTGCTCGCAGCGCCGGAGATCCAGCAGGCGATCCTGAACATGATCGACGAGCTCGACCGGCCCGGCCGGCAGGTGATGATCAACGCGATCCTGGCGGAAGTCGAGCTCGGAGACAAGTTCGCGATGGGTATCCAGTGGGGCCAGTACGGCGCCATCTCGCCAGCCGATCCGGCGAACGCGGTCGTCATCGGAGATCCCAACGCGCCCAACAGCCCGCTCAACTTCACCGGCGGCAAGGACGGCCTCTTCGTGCCGCCGTTCACGACGCCCGGCGCATTCAACTTCGGCGTCGATGCCACCGTGATCCTGCAGGCGCTGCAGCAGGACACGTCCGTGCGCATCCTGCAGCAGCCGCGCGTGTGCACGACGGACAACAAGGAGGCGATCTTCTTCAACGGCCAGGACGTGCCCTTCCTCGCGAGCACCGGATTCGGCGCCAACACCGGCGGCGGCCAGGTCTCGGCCTTCGAGCAGATCTCCGTCGGCATCGGCCTGAACGTCAGGCCGCGCATCACCAAGGAGAAGAACGTGGCGATGGACATCCAGGTGCTGTACTCCAACCTGGCGTCAGGCGTCACGGTGAATCCGGGCGGCAGCGGCAACCCCACGGTCACCCGCCGGCAGACCAACACCACGGTCACGATCAAGAACGGGCAGACGGTCGTCATCGGAGGAATCCGCCTCGAGACGCAGGACTACAAGAAGCAGGGATTCCCCATCCTGGGCGACATCCCGATCCTTGACCTCATCTTCGGCTACCAGCAGGACCTGAAGATCGTGAAGGAGCTGGTGATCTTCATCACGCCCACCGTCATCGAGAATCCGGACGACAATGACAGCAACTTCAACGTGCTCGAGCGCCAGCGCCTCGAGGCGCTCGCGAAGCCGCTCTCGCAGACGAGCAAGGACCTCGTCGAGCAGGGGCGCATCCTCGGCAAGGATGGCGTAGACCCGATCGCGCCGATCACGCCCAACATGGGCGCAGGGCGCGCATCAGGCGGCGCAGCGACCGGCGCTGACGCAGGAACTCCTGCGACCCCGCCGTCCGAGCCTGCACCTTCAGGATCGACCGCTCCGTGAGCGCGCATGCCGCGCTGACCGCGGCTCTCGCGTGCAGCGCCCTGCTCGGGTGCGCCGCGAGCGTCGCGCCGCCCAGCACGGTGGCGACGACCGCTCCAGAGGGTGCACCTCCCGTCCCCCGCGATCCGTCGGGCGCCGACACGCGGTTCTCCGGCGGCGAGATCCAGTACTCGTTCGTGCGGCTTGGCCGGGTGCCCCACGATGGCTTTGCGCTTCCGGTGAGCGACGCGTCGGGCTCCTTCATCGCAGTGCAGGAG
>VERO01000302.1 GCA_018882625.1 Phycisphaerales bacterium
GATCTACTTCACTGAGGCGCTCGATCTCGCGCACGAGGCCGCAGAGGCGTTCCTCGATTCCGTCGGACTTCCCCTGTCGGCGCTGCTGCGCCCGGGAGAGGTGCGGCTTCCGGTGGTGCACGCCGAGGCGGACTACATGAGGCCCGTCCGGCCAGGCGACCGCATCGAGCTGCAGCTGTCGTCGCTGCGCGTGGGCCTCTCGTCGATCACCTTCGAATGGGTCGCGGTGCACGGCGACGGGCAGGAGGCATTCCGCACGCGGATCGTGCACGCCTGCATCGACCCGGATGGAGGCCGAAGCGTGGCGGTGCCGGATGCCGTGCGCGCCGCGCTCACGCCGAAGGCGTGACCGGCTCGCGCAGCGTGAAGGCCGCCACCGGCTGGAACTCGAGTCCGGCGTCAGCGCGGGGCACAGGCAGCTCCGCAGGCACCTCCAGGCGCCCATTCCGGATGACGGGCGCATCTGCGATGTCGCGCAGGAAGAGGCCAGGCGTCGCGAGGCCATGGTCGCGCGTGCCGCACGCGAAGGCCAGCGCGAAGCGCGAGACGATGGCGACCGTCAGGCTCGTCTCGAGCGCCGTCGAGAAGACGGTGTCCATGCCATGGATCCGCCCCGCCGTCACCACGGACTCGAGCTCCTGCACGGGACCCACCAGCGACGGCTTGACCACCTGCACCTCGATGCCCGGCGCCCCATAGACCGCATCGCGCACCTCGGGGTCATGCAGCGCCTCGTCGATGGCCATGGGGATGCCCACCCTGCGCGAGAGCTCTGACAGCTCGCGCGCATCCTGCAGCGGCTCCTCCACGTACTCGATGCGCGAGGCGTCGATGCGCCGCAGCAGGCGCTCGGCATTGGCGAGCGTCAGCGCGCGGTTGGCGTCGAGCCGCAGGCGCACGTCATCCGGCAGTCCCGCGAGCAGCGCATTGACGATGCGCAGGTCCTCGGCGGGCCGCGACCGGCCGATCTTGACCTTGATCGTGCGGAAGCCCGCGAACTCGCCCTCTGCGATCGCGCGCTCGGCGTCCCGCGCGCTTCCGGAGAAGACCGCATTGACGCCCACCGTCGCGCCGCGCGCGACCGGGCCGAACCCGAAGCGCCTCTCGCGGCGCAGCTCGGCCATCGCGCACGAGAGCCCGAAGGCCGCGCTCGGTGCCGAAGGCACAGTGCCTGACGCGCATGCCTCCTGCAGCGACCGCACCGCATCGGGCAGCTGCTCACGGTGGAAGCCGGGGAGCGGCGCCACTTCCCCGTAGCCCGACCGCCCGTTGAGGGTGGCGCGCACCAGCACGCCGTGGCGCACCTTGACCTCCCCGCGCGAGGTGCGGAATGTCCGCCTCAGCGGGAGCTCGTACTGCGCAAGCTCGATCGTGGGCGCAGCCTCGGGCAACTCGCCGCTCATGACACCGCCCAACCGAAACCCATCAGCGCACCATACATGAAGAGCGCACGTCCGGTCCGGCCCAGCACGGCGTTCAGCGGCCGCCCGTCGAGCCCGCCGAGCACCGAGGCGCATGTCGGCGCGAGCCACGCGCAGGGCAGGAGCGCGGCGAGCGTCCACGGGCGGGAGACACCGCCTCCCACCGCGCCGCTCGCGATGGCGACCGCAAGCGCGCCTGCCGCCACCACGCAGCCCGCGTACTCAAGCCGCGCGAACGTGGCGCCACACTTGACCGCGAGTGTCCGCTTGCCGGCCGCGCGGTCCCCGTCGATGTCGCGCAGGTTGTTGACGCAGATGAGCGCCGTGGCCAGCAGTCCCGGCCCGATGCCTGCAATCGCAGGGAGCCACGACCACGCCTGCGCCTGCGCGGCGTACGTCCACAGCACCGCCACAGGTCCGAAGAACACCAGCACGAACACGTCGCCGAGGCCCAGGTACGCCAGCGGGAACGGTCCACCCGTGTACGCCACCGCCAGCACGACCGCCGCGACGCCAATCGCCACGAAGGGCCAACCGCCCCGCCACGCCAGGTACGCGACGCACGGCACCACCAGCGCCAGCGCCATGGCCGTGGCGATCGCCATCGCACGCGGCGTCACCAGTCCTGCGGCCACCGCACGCACGGGACCGAGCCGCTGCGGACCGTCGACGCCCGTGCGCGCGTCGAAGTAGTCATTCGCGAAGTTGCATCCCACCTGGATCGACAGCGCGCCGATGAGCGCCACGACCGCGGAAGGGAGGTGCGCGACTCCTTCGCCCCACGCGATGCCTGTTCCAAGCAGCACCGGCGCCGCGGCGGCAGGGAGCGTCTTCGGGCGCATCGCGCCGAACCACACCTTGACCGCGCCCTCACGCTGCCCGGGTCCGTCCGGAGGCAGCGCGGTGCCGGTCATGGGCGCCGCGTGAACTGCGAGAAGTCGGGCTGGCGGCGCTCGAGGTAGGCGTGATGGCCCTCCTGCCCCTCCTCGCTCATGTAGTAGAGCATCGTCGCGTTGCCCGCGAGCTCCTGCAGGCCAGCCTGCCCGTCGCAGTCCGCGTTGAGCGCGCTCTTGAGGCAGCGGATCGCCAGCGGCGAGTTCGCGAGGATCTCGCGGCACCACTGCACCGTCTCCTCCTCGAGGCGCTCGATCGGCACGACCGTGTTCACCAGGCCCATGCGCAGCGCAGCGGCTGCGTCGTACTGGCGGCAGAGAAACCACATCTCGCGCGCACGCTTCTGCCCGATGAGCCGCGCCATGTAGCTCGCGCCCCATCCGCCGTCGAAGCTCCCGACGCGCGGGCCGGTCTGCCCGAAGATCGCGTTCTCGGCGGCGATGGTGAGGTCACACAGCATGTGCAGCACATGGCCGCCGCCGATGGCGTAGCCCGCCACCATCGCCACCACCGGCTTCGGGCACGTGCGGATCTCGCGCTGGAAGTCGAGCACGTTGAGCGTCTGCACGCCCGAGTCGTCGCTGTAGCCGGCCTCCTTGCGGATCCGCTGGTCTCCGCCGGAGCAGAAGGCAAGGTCGCCGCGACCCGTGAGGATGATGACGCCGACCTTGGGGTCGAACCGGGCATCCTGGAGCGC
>VERO01000040.1 GCA_018882625.1 Phycisphaerales bacterium
ACCTACAGGTGGTGGACCGAGCAGTACTACAGGCGCATCGCCGAGGAGGCACGCAAGTGAACGTCCACGTGCACGCCCGCGCACTCGCGCACGCCGTCGCACCTGCCGTGCGCGCGATTGCAGCTGTCGCGCGCATCGAACGTGGCGTCGTACCCGCATGGCGCGCAGGGCGTGCGGCGATGGTGTGCGCGCGCGCGGTGGCGTCGATGGCGTCGGCGCAGGACCGTGGCGATGCGGTGGACTCCCCTGCCCCGGACCAGCGAGCTGCCCAGCCGGACGTCCGGTCGCCCGCCGAACCGCCCGCGGCAGCACCCGCAGCGGTGCAGTCCGCTCCTGCGGCACCGGCCGGCAGGCCTTCAGCGAAACCAGCACGTGCACCGGATGCCGGTGCGGAGAACTCACCCGCATCGGGCGAGACGACGCCTGAGCTCGATCGGGCGGTGACGCGCGGCCTCGCCTATCTCGCGTCGGTGCAGAACGAGGACGGGTCGTTCGGCCGAGGCCGGTTCAGCCGGCATGTCGGCATCACGGCGCTGTGCGGCATCGCATTCCTGGCCGATGGTCATGTGCCTGGACGCGGCCGCTACGGCGACAATGTGGCCAAGGCGCTCGAGTACGTGCTCAGGAGCAGCGAGGAGAGCGGGCTGCTCGCGGTCGAGAACTCCACAGGACCGATGTACGGGCATGGCTTCGCGGCGCTCTTCCTCGGCGAGGTGTACGGCATGAACCCGCAGGACACGCGGGTGCGTGATGCGCTGGTGCGAGCTGTGCAGCTGATCGTGAACAGCCAGAACGACGAGGGCGGATGGCGCTACAACCCTGTGCCCTACGACGCGGACGTCTCGGTGACGATCTGCCAGGTGATGGCGCTCCGCAGCGCGCGCGATGCAGGCATCAAGGTGCCCAAGGAGACGATCGACTCCGCGGTGCGCTATGTGCGCGAGTGCCAGAATGCCGATGGCGGGTTCCGGTACATGCGCGTGTCGGGAGCGAGCGCATGGCCGAGGTCCGCGGCCGGCGTGGCGACGCTCTTCTATGCGGGCATCTACGAGGACGACTCGATCGCGCGCGCGCTCGACTACCTCGCGCGCACTGCGCCGCCCGGCAGCGGCGGCCCGATGATCCAGCCCTACTACTTCTACGGCCACTACTACGCGGTGCAGGCGATGTACCTCGCTGGCGGCGAGTGGTGGGCGCAGTGGTGGCCGGCCATCCGCGACGAGCTCGTGCGCATCCAGTCCGAGGATGGGAGCTGGGTGGATCACCAGTCAGGCAACGCGTACGCGACGGCCATGGCGCTCGTGGTGGCGCAGATGCCCAAGCGCTACCTGCCTATCTTCCAGCGCTGACATGCGCATGGCCACACGATGCATCCTGACGCGCATCGGCACGCGGCGCCGCGCAGCGTTGGCGTCCAGCGCGGCCGTGTCGCTCGCGGCGGCGCTCGCACATGGGGTCGCACCTGCGCCCGCGGCGTCCGCAGCGCATGCGCCGCAATCTGCAGCGGGACCCGATGTTGCGCAGGGCAGCCCGGCACCGCAGCGGACAGCGCCGTGCGCTGCGCTCCGTGCCGATGGGTCGTGGGCTGACGCGACACTGTCCGCGGACGGGTCGCTCACGCTGGCCGGTGGAGCGGCGGCAATGCCTGGATCCCTGGCGATCCTCGGTCCTGATGGGCGCGCGCTTCTGGCGGGACGTGAGCGGAGGCCGGCCTTCCGTGCGGTCTCGGGCCAGGCGGAGATGGTCATGGCGGACGGGCAGCGCGTGCCGGGATCTCTCGCCGGGGCGTTCACTGATCCCGATGGCGGCATGAGGGTCGTGTGGAAGCACCTCGGTCTTGGGGCGATTGATGCGCCACTCGACCGCGTCGCCGGGTTCTCGCTCCAGGGCGGTGCCCAGATCCCCATGGCGCAGGCGGCCGATGTGGTGAGGCTCGTCAACGGTGACGCCATCGAAGGCGTCGTGGAGCGCATCGGCGAGGCCTTCGTCATCGAGCAGGAGGGGCACCGCCGTGAGATTCCGGTGGACCTGATCGCGTCCTGCGGGTTCGTCACGACGCCCACACCGCGGTCTCCGGTCCGCGTGTGGCAGGCCGACGGCACCGTGATCGACGGCATGGAGATCAAGCCGGTGGGCGATCTTGCGTTTGCGCTCGTGGGACCTTCGCTGCTGCCCGGCAAGAGTCTGATTGTGCTGACGGCGGAGGAGATGCACGGTGCCGTGGTGTGTGCGGGGGGCGACATGCGCATCGTGCCCTTGGCCACGCTGGCGCCGAAGGTGGAGCCGGCACCTGATGTGACGCTCGCGACGAATGCGCCGGGCGCACCTGAGGCACTGGATGCGAATCCCCCGCTCGACCTCTCCGCCCTGGAGATCAGGGGGCCTGTACGGCTCGTCTACGAAGTCCCCAAGGGGAGCGAGCGGCTTTCGGGCCAGCTCCTCGTGCGCGAGGCGCTTCGGCCGTGGGCTCACGCCCCAGTCGTCGTGAAGCAGGGAGCTCGCGAGCTCGTCAGTGCCACGCTTGATGCCGCGACACCCACGCTCACGCTCGACCTCAAGCTCGATCCATCGCTCTCGGGGACGGACGCTGCGCTGTCGATCGAGATCGGCGAGGGGCAGCGCGCTGCAATCGGGGACGTGCTCGTGCTCGACCGCGCGCTCCTGCTGGTGCGGGATCCGGTCGGGAAGTGACGCCGGAATCACGGTGCGCCAGATGTAGCGGCCGCGGTCGAACCTGCCCGCGTGCAGCGATCCGTCAGCCCCTGCGACGGCGGCGACCGCCCCGTGCCGCGCGGTGACCAGTCGTGGCACCGCTGCGACCTGCGGGTGTGCGTGTCCATCGTCATCGGCGGTTGGATGAGGGGCCTGCTGGGAGGCCTCCGAACGCGCTCGCGCATCGGCAAAGGGCTCGCTGAAGGTCACGAGCGACGCGATCGCGTCGCGCTGAAGCCTGCGCATTCCGGTGGACTGGATCGCCAGCCAGGGGTCGAGCGCGCCCAGCATCTGCACGGCTGCAGGGTCCGGCGACCCGTGGTGCGGCACTTCCGCGATGGCGATGGCGCCCGCGAGGTGGCGTATCTGCGCCGTCACGGCATCGCAGCCCTGTCCGGCAAGGTCGCCGCACAGCAGCGCACGTGCGGGCTCGCCACCCTCGCGACGGACCTCGACGAGCATGGTGACGCTGCGCGCATTGTCGGAAACGCCGCGACGGCGCCTTCGGCCCGAAGTGCCGGATGCCGAAGCCGTCTCCACAGCGCGTGGAGGCCACAGCACCCGCACGTGCATGTCACTGCCGACCGCGAAACCGTCGCCCTGGCCGACGGTCGCGATGGAGCACCCCGCATCGCGCGCATGGTCCAGCACGGCAGCCATCGATCCGCGCGGCGACTTCCGTGCACGGTCGAGCGAGTCGAGGCTCACCAGCAGCCTCCGCACGCCCATCGCCCTGATCACCTCGGGGACTGCGCTGTAGTGGTCGAAGTTCGCGTGCGACACGATGACTGCATCGATGCGGCGCACACCGAGCGCGTGCAGCGCGGGCACGACCGTGCCGCTGCCGAGCCGGGCGGATCCGAGCGATCCGGCGTCGAAGATGATCGCTGCCCCGCGGGAACGGATCAGGTGGCACGAACCGTCGCGCACGTCCAGCGAGTCGATGCGGAGTGCGTGCGTGATGCCGGGCGGGTCGGCGTCGTCCGGACCGCCTGCGCTGGTGCGCACGATGGCACCGGGCAGGTGCGTGGCCAGCGATGCCATCCTGACGAGGAGCTGCGCGTCAGCGGCCGCGAACGCCCCGGCTGCGGAGCCGATCGGCGGGGAGATCGCGTGCAGCGCCGGCGCGGCGCTTCCCGTGACGACGAGCGCCGCAAAGAGTGGCGACAGCGCGATCGTCACCGGAATGGCCCACAGCGCGAGCTGGCCGAAGTGAGTCGCCGTGATCGGCGCGGTGGCGCTCCAGGCGGCGACCGATGCGCTGGTCGCAGGGATCGCCTTGCGCAGGAGCACGGGCACGATCCCATCGCCTTGGCATGCGCGCATGAGCCCACGCTCGAGTGGCCGCGACGCGCGCAGAAGCCCCACGACAGCCGCGAAGCTGAGCTGGAATCCCGGGTTCGCCGCCTGCGGCGGGTCGGCGGCCACGATGATGATGGCTGCCATCGCGACGACCGCCTCGCCCGAACAGCGCACGCCCGCCAGACGGACAGCGCCCACTCCGGCCGCCATCAGCGCTGCGCGCACCGCAGACACCTCGGTGTGGATCGATGCGGCGAACAGCAGCGACAGCATGATCAGGGCTGCACCCTCGAGCCGCGGCATGCGGAGCCGCGCGAGCGGCACGAGCGCGACGGCCGCCAGCACGCCCATGTTGAATCCCGAGATCGCGACGAGGTGCTGGATACCGGTGCCCGCGAAGGCATCGTTCGCCTGGCTTGTGCCGGGCCACGACACGCCGATGATGCTGGCGCCGACGAGCGCGCGCGCCGCGTGCGATGCCCAGTCAGGCATCGACCGGTGCAGGTGGTCCTCCACACGGGCACGCCACCGTGCGAGGATGCCGTCAACGCCCGGATCGGGACCCTCGCTCACCACCATGGCCGGGGACTCCGAGTCCATGATGGCCACCACACGTCGGGAGGCGGACCAGCGCTCGCCATCGAAGCCTCCCGGATTGGTGGCCGACCCGAGCGAGCGCACCCAGCCGGTGGCGCGCACCCGGTCGCCCGCGGGCACGGCGAGGCGGTGACCGTCCACCCGGACGCGGACCGTGGCGCTGCCATGGGGCGTGCGCACACGCATGTCGATCGTGGATGATGGTGAACGTGGCGTGTATCGCGAGAGCGTGTCGCCCCACGCGTCGCCGAGGTGGCTGCGCTCGTCCGGTGAAGGCGGCTCTAGCGCGATGCCCTCGAGCTCGACGAGGCGGGGCGCGCTGTCGGGCGCCATGTGGCGCACCAGCGCCATCCACGAGTCGTCCGCGTGCTGGCGCCATGCGGAGCCGAGAATGGCGCATGATGCCAGGCAGAGGATCGATGCGGCAGCGCCAGCGGCACGGCGCACGATCCGCACCGGGACAGCGATCGCCACTGCACTCGCCGCGATGCACGAGCATGCCGCGAGCGCGGCGAGCGCCGGATTGGCTGCACCAAGGGCCTGATTGCGCAACTCAGGCGGCAAGGCAGCGCCAGCCACGAGCGCAAGGGCGCACCAGGTGAGCCATGCCATGGGCGGTTGCGCTCGCACCGGCGGGTCACGCGCGGCGCGACGCACGCGCTGCCTTGTCTTGACGCGCAAGTCCTCCATGGTGCGCGACCCTATCGATGTGCGGTCCGGCATCCGCACCGCACGTCCGAAGTTCGCGCAAGTCTTCCGAGGATGCGCATTGAGTAGGATCCCGCCCGCGTGATCGGGTCCATCGTCCACACCCTCTCGCCATTCGCCATCGAGATCTCGCCGGGGTTCGGGCCACGCTGGTACGGGCTCTCGTATGCGGCGGGCTTCCTCGTCGCGTGGCTGCTGCTGCGGTGGCTCGCGCGCACCGGACGCACACCGCTGTCGACCTCGCAGGTCACGGACCTTCTCACGTTCCTGGTGGTGGGCGTGGTGGTCGGCGGGCGCGTCGGCCACGTGATCTTCTATGACCGCGCGCTGCTGTGGACCTTCAGCGAGTCATTCCCCTGGTGGGGGCTCCTGGCGCTCCACAAGGGAGGCATGTCGAGCCATGGAGGCATCATCGGCGTGATCCTGTGCGCCATGTGGTACGGGCACAGGCAGGGGGTGCCGATGCTGCACGCCATCGACCTGTCCGCATTCGTCGCGCCACCCGGACTCTGCTTCGGAAGGCTTGCCAACTGGGTCAACGGAGAGCTGTGGGGCAAGCCTCTTCCCGAGGCATGGCAGGCGAACCCTCCGTGGTGGAGCGTGAAGTACCCCGCGCAGGTCCTGCAGGATGACTTCCCGGTGCAGTCGCTGGCGCCGCTCGCGCCGCTGGTCGATCCCGCGCTGCCATTGCCCGAGGCGGTGTACCGCGCGGCGTACCTCAATCGTCCGGAGGTGCTCGCGAAGCTCGAGCCTCTGCTCACCGCGTACTGGCCCAACAACTTCATGCAGGCCGCGACCGACGGTCCCCTGCTCTTCGGTGCGCTGTGCATCGCGTGGCGCAAGCCGCGGAAGCCAGGCGTCGTGGCGGGATGGTTCCTCATCTCGTACGGCGTGCTCCGTGTGGGCACCGAGCAGCTGCGTGCACCGGATGCCGAGGCATTCAGCATCGGACCGGTCACCGAGCCCATGCTGCTGTCGATGGCGATGATCGTGGCTGGCGCGGTCCTCCTTGCGGCGGTGGCGCGCAGCGCATCGCAGCGGCTCGGCGGGATCGTCCGCGGCACGTGACCTGCGCGGTGCCCGACTCGGCGCAGCAGATGGCGTGTTGCGGCGCCCGTCGCGCGCGCACGCGCCAGACACGGCGCTGCACGTGACCTGCTGCTGCGGCCATCGTGCGCGCAAAGGCGAGCCGGGTAGGCGTGCCCTGCCCACCTACACTTTCCCTCAATGCCGGTCATCCTGCTTGAGCGACCGCTTGCGCTGCTGCTGCTTGTCGCGCTTCCGGCGCTCTGGTGGTCGGCATGGCGGTGGCGGCATGCGACGGGAACCGGACGCGCGGTCGCGTCCGCGTCGGTGCGCTCGCTGCTTGTGGCTGCGCTGGCGCTGGCTCTGGCGCAGCCCTCGATGTCGTGGAGGGGCGAGGGCGTATGCGTGCTCGTCGTCGCCGATGCGAGCAGGTCGGTGCCGACGCAGGTGCGCCAGCGCGCCGAGAACTCGCTGAACGCGGCATTCGCCGCGCATGACAGCCCGCATGACCGTGTGGGTGTCGTGAACGTCGCGCGCGAGGCGGTCGTCACCGAGGTTCCGCGCGCTGCACGCGACGTGACCGTGGCGGTGCAGGCCGCTGACATGGGGGGGAGCTCGCTTGCCGCTGGCGGGCAGCGGGCACTCGCGGTCCTCCCGTCCGACACGATGAACCGGATCCTGCTCGTCTCCGACGGCAACGAGACCGCGGGGAGCCTTGAGAACGTCGCGGAGCTTGCCGCCGCGAACGGCATTCCCATAGACGTGCTCCCGCTCGAGTACGTGCACGAGCGCGAGACCATCGTCGAGGGTGTTCGGCTTCCGTCGCGCGCGCGCCTGGGCCAGACGGCAGCCATGCGCGTGCTTGTGCGGAGCCAGGGCGGGGCGGCCGGCACGCTCTACCTCTGGGAGAACGACCAGCCGCTGGACCTCGACTCGAGCGCACCGGGTAGCAGGCGCCGTGTGCAGCTTGATGCGGGACCCAACACGATCGAGATTCCCTTGGCGATGGAGTTCGCGGGCCCTCGGCGGTTCCGGGTGGCGTTTGAGCCAGACGCATCGAGTGCGGACGCGATCCCCGAAAACAATGTGGGTGCGGCGACGGTGATCGTGGAGGGCGACGGCCGGGTGCTTGTGGTGGACGAGACAGGTGCGGAGAGCGATCCGCTCGTGCGGTCGCTGAGGGCCGGCCGCATCGGCGTGGATGTCGTGCCGCCCGAGCGGCTTGGCACGGATGTCGCGGCGCTTGCGGCCTATGACGCAGTGATCCTGGCCAACGTGCCCCGCTACGCGATCGACAACGCCACCGACCGCATGCTGCGGTCGTATGTGCACGACCTCGGTGGCGGCCTCATGATGACGGGCGGTGACCGCGCCTTCGGCGCCGGCGGCTGGATCGAGAGCGAGGTCGCGCAGGCGATGCCCGTGAAGATGGATCCTCCTGCGACGCGGGACCTCATGCGCGCGTGCGTGGCCCTGGTGATTGACTGCTCCGGGTCGATGGGCGCTGTGGTGCCAGGCTCCGGCCGCATCAAGCAGGACATGGCGAACTCGGCGGCGATCGCTGGCATCAGGTCAATGACGCGGCTCGACGAGCTGTGCGTCATTGCCTTCGACGACTCGCCTGACATCGTCGTGCCGCGGGCACGGGTCGGCGATCCGGCATCCGCGATCGGCGTCGTGTCGCGCATCGGCCCCTGCGGCGGCACTGACCAGTTCTCCGCGATGCGGGTCGCGCTTGACGAGCTGCGCGAGTCTCGGGCATCGACGCGTCACATGGTGGTGCTGACGGATGGCCAGACGGTGGGCACTCCCGAGGACGGCTCGGCGATCGCCAACATGGCGCGCGCGGAGCGCATCACGATCAGCACGATCGGCGTCGGAGACGGTGCGAACGACACGCTCCTCAAGGAGATCGCGCGCATCGGCGGCGGGTCGTTCCATGCGATCGACAGCGCCGCCAGCGCACGGCAGCTCCCGGAGATCTTCATCCGCGAGGTGTCGATTGGCGCCAGGAGCCTGCTCATCGAAGGCGACTTCACGCCTGAGTACCGTGGCGACATGGGCGGTCCCGTCGCGACGGGCACGGGCGCGCTGCCGTCGCTCGGCGGGTATGTGGTGACGGTTCCTCGCGATGGGCTGGCGCAGATCCCGATCGTCAACGTGTCGCCCGATGGCGTAGACCCGATCCTCTCGTACTGGAACCACGGTCTCGGTCGCTCCATCGCCTTCACGGGCGACACGTCGGGCCGGTGGAGCGGACAGTGGATCGCCTGGGACGGGTACCAGCAGTTCTGGGAGCGCGCGGTGCGCTGGCTCATGCGCCCGCCCGCGCCAAGCAACCTCGCGCTCCGGGCGCGCGTAGAAGGCGAGGAGACCGTCGTCGAGTTCGAGGCCACCGATGCGGGCGGATCGCTGCTCAACTTCGCGCGAGCGGATGCGCGCATCGTCGGACCAGATGGATCGCTGTCCCGCCTTGCGCTGAGCCAGGTCGGACCGGGGCGCTACGAGGGTAGGTTCCCATCATCGGCCACGGGTTCGTACCTCGTGGATGTGGCACTCGAGGATTCATCGGGACGGCGCAGCGGCGGCTCCGTGCAGGCCACGGTCAGTGTGCCCTATTCGCGCGAGTTCCGCTCGACGCGCGACAACTCCGCGCTGCTGCGTGCCGTCGCGGAGCGCACCGGAGGCACGGTGCACTCCGTGGCCGGAATCCCGTCGGGCAGCCTGTTCGAGCGTGGGGGCCTCACGCCGCCGCAGTCGAGCCGGCGCATGTGGGACCTGATGGCGATCATCGCTGCAGCTGTCCTTGTGCTGGACGTGGCGGTGCGCAGGCTCGCGCTGGACCGTGACTCGTGGCGGGAGACGCTCTCGATGCTGACGGGTGGAGGCGCGTCGGATTCAGGTGATCCGCTCGCGGCATGGCGACGTGCGCGGCACGCCACGGCAGTCCGCACGGCATCGGTGCCTGAGCCGGTGGTGACGAGTGCACCCTCAGCGCCCGAGGACAGCGCGGCAGTTCGCGCATTGGGACTCGATGAGGCGGCGCGCGCTGCACGCGCGCAGCAGCCATTGGATGCACAGGATGCGGACTCCGCGATCGGCCGCCTGCGTGCGGCGAAGCGGCGTGCGCTCGACGCGCACGGCGGCGACTCGCAGGAGCACTGATCGCGCCACGCGGCCTGGTTGCGCAGTGCGAGGATCACGGCGACAATTCGTCCCATGACGTCGCCTGACGGAATGCTCGGCGAGCTCGTGAGGCGGCTCGACGACCTTGGTCCGAAGCCGACGCAGGCAGGCATCCACGCGGCGCTCGCGGGCACGCCCGTCACTCTGGAGGATTCGGGGCCGTGGGTGCGCATTGACCCGAGGCGGTACCACCGCGGACGGGTCGTGCTGCGCGAGGCATACGAGCTGCTTGTGATGACATGGCTCCCCGGGCAGTGCAGCGTGGCGCACGACCATGGCGGTTCCATCTGCGGCATGAGGGTCGTTGACGGCACAGCGACCGAGCGCTCGTACTGCATGGAGGACGATGGGCGCGTGAGGCCTGTGATGCAGGTCCACGTGCCGCATGGCCAGACCATCTCCGGCGCCGATTCCGGCATCCACAGCGTTCACAACCTGGACCGTCACGGGACGCTTGTCACCGTGCATGTCTATGCGCCACCGCTTCGCGACTTCAGGCGGTTCGCGGTGCAAGAAGAGAGGCCGATGCTCACGCGAGACGGAGACTCAGGAGTTCAGCCCGTGCCGTCCATATGCATCATTGGAGGCGGGTTCTCGGGATGCGTGACCGCGGCGCACGTGCTGCGCATGGCGGCACAGTCGCGCCAGCGCGTGGATGTGCATCTCGTGGAGCGGCGAGGCACCGCAGGCGAGGGTGCCGCATACGGAACTCAGGATCCGTCGCACCTGCTCAATGTCCGTGCCTCCAACATGAGCGCCATCGCCGAGGAGCCAGAGCACTTCGTGAACTGGATGCGTGCCCGCGGCAGCCCGCTTGGACCGGCGGACTTCGCGCCCCGGATGGACTATGGCCAGTACGTGCGAGACACGCTCGACGACGCGGCGCGCATGGCCCGAGGCGCCGGATCGCTGTCCATGTGCCTCGACGAGGCACGCCGCGTGATGCGCCGTCCAGGCGGCGGATGGCTCGTGCACTGCGCGAAGGGACCGTCGATCGCGGCGGATGTCGTCGTGCTCGCGTCCGGACACCGACCGCCCGGCGATCCGCTTCATGGGCGCTGGCATGGCCCCCGCGAGCGCTGGATCGCAGATCCGTGGAGGCCTCATGCGGTCACGGACATCCAGCCCGACGAGCCGGTGGCGATCATCGGGAGCGGGCTCACGGCGGTGGATGTGCTGCTCAGCCTCGCGGGATCGCAGGCGCCGCCCCGGAGCGCGCCGATCTGGGTGATCTCGCGGCGTGCCTGGCTGCCGCAGCCGCATGCGGCCTCCGGACCCAAGCCCGCGATGCTCGATGCGCACGTGGCGACGCTGCTTGGCGCGCCGCGGCTGACTGCACGCGCACTGGTGCGGTGGTTCCGACGGCTGCTGGACGAGATGCGCACGCAGGACACGAACTCCGACTGGCGCGCCGTGGTGGATGGGCTCCGTCCGCACACCGCACGGATCTGGCGCGCGTTGCCGCACGTGGAGAGGGCGCGTGTGCTCCGCCATGTGCGCCCGCTCTGGGAGGTGCACCGGCACCGCATGGCTCCGGCGGTGGCCGCGCAGATGCAGCATGCGATCGCGCAGGGGCACATCAGGCTGGTTTCAGGACGACCGGAGAGGGTCGATTCGATCGACGGTGCCGTTGACCTGCTCGTGCGCACCCCTGCGCGCGACGGATCCGCCGAGCATGTGCTCCGTGTCGCGTGGGTGGTCAACTGCACCGGTCCGCTCTCGGCGCACGCCGCAGATGCGGATCCCGCGATCGCATCGCTGATGATGTCAGGCGATCTCCGTGCGGACCCGCTGGGCATCGGCATCGAGACTGACTCGCATGGCCGTGCGCGCACCGCCAATGGCGGCGCAGCCGAGGACCTGCTTCTCGTCGGCACCTTGCGCAAGCCCGATTCGTGGGAGAGCACCGCAGTGCCCGACTTGCGCGTGCAGGCCGCGGACGTCGCGGGGATTGCCCTATCGTGCGCATGTGGCACGCACCGCTAGCGCAATGCGCGGGGTGAGCGGCACCCGAACGATTGGTCGGTGGGAGGCACCATGACTGATGCGGAGCTGATCGCGCGACTCGAGGCCATGGAGCGCCGTCTTGCGGCGCTTGAGCGACGCGCTGCTCACGCTGGCCATGCGCAGGTCGCTGCGCCAAGTCCAGAGTCCGCGACCCAGACAAGTGCACCGGTCATCGCGCAGCCCGCGCCCGCGCCGCCTCCGCCGATCCATCCATCCTCCGAGTCGACACCCGCTTCAGCCGCCGCGCCTCCATCGTTCGCAGTTCCGCCTCCCTCCCCAAAGATGGAGGCACCACGTACGGAACCGAAGGCCGCCGCGTCGTCCGCTGCTCCCGCGGGTCTCGAGCGGTTCCTTGGTGGCCAGGTCGCCGCGTGGATCGGCGGCATCGTGGTGATTGCGGCGATCGGCATCTTCGCGAAGTTCGCGATCGACCAGGGCTGGTTCGAGCGGACACCGCCGGCTGCGAAGCTGGCGTTGTCGTACGCGCTGTCGGGAGCCTTCGTCATCGCCGGATCGCTGCTGCACGGCAGGCTCGGAAGGCTGCCCGCTGGTGCGATGCTCGCGGGGGGCATCGGCGGGCTCTTCGTCTCCACATGCGCAGGCATCACGCCACTCAACGTCCTGGGCCCCACCGCGGCGCTCGTCGCAGGTCTGGTCGTCGCGGTGATCGGCGGTGCGCTGACGCTCCGGTCGCGCGAGCTCTCGGTTGCGGCCATCGCGCTGCTGGGTGCCTACGTCGTGCCCACGTGTGCGGGCATCTACATGCTGATGGGGCAGCCCGCCGGCGACCCGCCCATCGCGGGTGCGCTGTACCTCACCGGCGTGTACGCGGTTGCACTGGCGCTTGCGCACCTCGGTCCCCCACGCTTCGCGTGGCTGCGGTTCGCGGGGGCCCTCCAGGCAATCTCCGCGGCGCTGCTCATCTTCGACTCGAGCCGCGCATCACCTGCGCTGTCGCTTGGGTTCACGGTCCTCTGGTGGGCCATGACCGTCACAGAGTGCTCGTGCGCAGCAATGCGCGGCAGGTCACCTCGCCTCAACACCGCATTCACGGTCGCGGCCACGTCCATCGCCGCGACACTGGCGCTTCGCGGTGCGCTGGCCACTGACCCATGGACCGACGTGCACTCGTGGCTGCCTGCAGCTATGGCGGCGCTTGCGGCGGCAGGTGCCATGCAGCTGCGCGCGCTCGTGCCCGCCGGCGGAGTCGACCCAAGGGACCGCGAGGACGATCCGCGTGGGGCCGAGATCGCGGCGGCCACGGCGCGCCAGTCGCTCACCCTGGCCATCCTGTCGATGGCGCTCGTGGTTGCGCAGGTGGGTGCTGTGGTTCGGGGCGGCTCGCTGCCCGTCACGTGGGCTGCGATGGGCGCTGCGGCGATCATCGTCGGTCGGCGCATGGCGCAGCCATGGACTGCACGCATGGGATTCGCCACCGCGATGCTGAGCGTCATTGCGCTGTGCGCTGTCGCGGCTGGCATGGGCACTGCCACCACGGTGATCGAGTACCCGTCAGACCCGTCACTCGCTCGCGACTCGGTGTGGGCATTCAGGCTGACCAGTGCCCACTGGTCACCGCTGATGGTGGCGGTGCTGCTGGCGCTGGCCGCAAGGGCAAGCTCGATCGGGAGCGATCCCTTGCGCCGCGCGCCGGTCTCCTCCGGTGTGCTCGCCGCGTGCGCGATGCTGCTCTGGAT
>VERO01000041.1 GCA_018882625.1 Phycisphaerales bacterium
GCGCACCACGCCATCGCCGCTCGTGTACAGCATGCCCAGCGCCACATGCGCCGGGATCGATCCCTGATCGGCCGCCGCGCGGTACCAGCGCACCGCCTCGGGGAAGTCGCGTGGGCCGCCCTCGCCGGCCTGGTACATCCGCGCGAGCCGCAGCTGCGACTCGAGGTGGCCCTGCGTGGCGGCGAGCGAGTACCAGATGGTCGCCTGCGCATCGTCGACCGGACCGCCCTCGCCGTCGTCATGCATCCTGCCGAGCATGAACTGCGCCTCGAGCATGTTCTTCTCGGCGGCCTCGGAGAGCCACCTGCGCGCCTCGACCTGGTTGACCTCGGCACCGACGCCTCGCCGCAGCCGCAGCCCGAGCGCCAGCATGGACAGCGCATCGCCTCGCTCTGCCGCAACCCCGTACCACCGCGTCGCCGCGGCCTCGTCGGCGACCGCGCCCACGCCTGCTGCGTGAAGCTCCGCGAGGAGCCTCGGCGCCTCAGCGTCCTGCGCCTCGCTCGCGCGAGTGAGCCACTCGACGGCGGCTGCAGGATCCGCCTTGACGCCGATGCCCGTGCGCAACCGCACGCCGAGCGCACGGCACGACGCGGCATCTCCCAGCTCGGCGGCCCGCCGCACCCACTCCGTCGCCTCGGCAGGGTCTGCAGCGCATCCGATGCCCGAGTCGATGCGCTCGGCAAGCGTGAGGATCAGCGCGGGATCCGAGGGCTGCGCGCGAAGCGCCGCACGCAGCCAGCTGGTGGCCGCGTTCGGGTCGCGCATCACGCCCACGCCCTCGTCATAGATCGTGAACAGCGCCAGTGCAGCGTCTGCGCTGCCCGCATCCGCGGCCAGACGGAAGTGCCTGGCCGCCTCGGCATCGTCCCGAGGCAGTTGCGCCGTGCCCGTCTGGTAGGCGCGGGCCTTCTTCAGGGCCGCGGTGGGGTCGGTCGCCGGCTCGCCTGAGCAGGCCGCAGCGATCACCGGCAGCAGCCAGATGCCCTTGCACGCCCCCCTCAGCGATGGGAACTTCACGACCGACATGGGATTCGAGTGTAGGGCGCGCATGCGGCATCCTCAAACGAATTGCCGCGCGTGGCGACCAATCGGCCCATCCCCGGCGAGACTGCAAGTCTTCGAATCCGTTCCGTCCCCGAGTCAGAGGTCGATCTGGATGCCGAGCTCGACCATGCGCCCCGGAGGGATCGAGAAGTAGAGGGGATTGTTCGCGCTCGCCTGCGCCATCGCGCAGAAGAGGCGCTTCTGGATCCGCGGCATGCCCGAGTTGCCGCGCGGTGTCGTGATCGTGCGGCCGAGGTAGTACGTGGTCGTGCCCTCGCTGGCCTGCAGCCCGAGCGCCCGCGCCTGCCTCAGCAGGCGCGGCACGTCGACAGGCTGGTTGAAGCCGTGGCGCGCATGCACGCGCCAGAAGCCGATCCGCTCGCGCCACACCTCGAGCTGCTCGGACTCCGGCACAACCGGCACCTGCGCGGGAATCATCGACATGATCACGACCTGCTCGTGCAGCACCTTGTTGTGCTTGAGGTGGTGCAGGAGCGTGGGCGGCACGCCCGCAGTCATCGGCGTGAGGAACACGGCCGTGCCCGATACGCGAGGCACCGGGTGCGCGTCAAGGCTGTTGATGAGGTGGTCGAAGGCCAGCGTCTGGCGGTGGAAGCGCTCGGCGAGCACGCGGCGACCGCGCATCCAGGTCATCATGACGATGAAGATCGTGGCGCCCATCCCGAGCGTGAGCCATCCGCCTGAGGGGATCTTGAGCACGTTCGCGCCGAGGAACAGCAGGTCTATGGGCAGGAAGAACGCGAGGAAGGGGATGAGCAGCCAGAGCCTCCATCCGCGGTGCCGCCGCATCACCGCGGCGAAGAGCAGCGTGGTGCACGCCATGTCCGTGGCGACCGCAAGCCCGTACGCCTCCGCGAGGTTCGACGACGACTTGAAGATCACCACGAGCAGGATCGCGCCGGTCGCCACGAGCAGGTTCACGGTCGGCACGAAGATGTGCCCGCCATGCGAGGACGTGTAGATCACCTTGAGGCGTGGCAGGATGCCCATCAGCACCGCCTGGTGCGTGAGCGAGAACATGCCGGTGATGATCGACTGGCTCGCGATCGCCGTGGCGGTGACGGCGAGCGCCACCATCGGGATGAGGCCCCACTCCGGCACCATCCGGTAGAAGGGATTCGCGGTCGCGCTCATGTCGGTGAGGATCAGCGCCCCCTGCCCGAAGTAGTTCAGCAGCAGGGCCGGCATCACGAAGCCGTACCACGAGAGGGAGATCGGCCGACGGCCGAAGTGCCCGAGATCCGCATAGAGCGCCTCGCCGCCGGTGATGCAGAGCATCACGCTGCCGAGCACGACGAAGGTGTCCCAGGGCTCTGCACGCGCGATGCGCGCGATCCACACGGGGTTGATCGCCTCGAGCACCTGGGGATGGCGCACGATGGCGATGATGCCCAGCACCGCGATGGTCAGGAACCACAGCACCATGATCGGGCTGAAGAACGCGGAGATCTTCGATGTGCCCAGGCGCTGCAGCGCGAAGAGCCCAAGCAGCGTGGCCACCGTCAGCGGCAGCACCCACGGCTCGAGCGCAGGCGACTTCTCCTGGAGACCCTCGAACGCCGACATCACCGAGATGGCAGGCGTGATGACGCCATCGGCGTAGAGCAGTGCGGTGCCCAGCAGGCCGATGCACAGCAGCGGCTTCCAGAGGCCGAAGACCCCGCCTTCCGCGCGGGTCGGCGTCAGCGCCAGCAGCGCCATGATGCCGCCCTCGCCCCTGTTGTCGGCGCGCAGGATGAGCGCCGCGTACTTCGCGCCGATCACGATCACCAGCGACCAGAAGATGATCGACAGCACGCCCATCACCTGGAGGCTCTCGTGCTGCAGTCCCGAGTGCGGACCGAAGCACTCGCGCAGCGCGTAGAGCGGGCTCGTGCCGATGTCGCCGAAGACGACGCCGATCGCTGCCGCCGCGAGCAGCGCGAGCGGGGACCTCCTCAGCCCCGGCGCCGGCGGCGTCGCGGACTGGATCTCGGTGTCGGCAGGGGTGTCTGGAGGCATCGCAGGTCCGTGCGATCGGACGATCGGAAGGCGCCCGCGCCGGCGTCACCGCAAGGCGTGCGCAGGCGCCTGATCCTAGCGGAGCCGCCCATCCAGTGGGGTTCTCGGACCTCGCACGAGTGCAGCGCCCTTGTTCACCGCATGGTGATGCACGACACTGCGCACATGAGCGACTTGAGCACCCCGCGGATCGGCCGGCGTCCATTCATGGCAGGCACTCTCGCGGCGGGCGCGCTTGCAGCGTCCGGCGGGCTCGTGAGCGCCGCGGCGGCGTCTCCCCTCGCGCGCCGGCGCGCCGCGCAGCTCGGCGCCAACGGCAAGCTTCGCGTGGCGGCGTTCGGCGTCGGCGGCATGGGCAGTTCCGACATCGGGCAGGTGATGCGCCACCCCAATGCGCAGATCGCGATGCTGTGCGACACGAACCGCGAGTCGCTCGCGAAGGCCGCCGAGAAGTTCCCTGAGGCGCGCACATTCTCCGACTACCGCGAGGCGCTCGCGGCGATGGGCGACCGCATCGATGCGGTCATCGTCAGCACTCCGGATCACACGCATGCGCCGATCGCGCTCAATGCGATGGACCAGGGCAAGGCGTGCTACTGCCAGAAGCCGCTCACGAAGTTCATCGCCGAGGCGCGCGCGATGCAGGAGCTTGCGGCCGCACGCAAGGTGGCGACGCAGATGGGCATCCAGCGCGGCACCGGAAAGGGCCTGCGCACGGCGGTCGACATGCTCCGCAAGGGAATCCCCGGCAAGATCGTGTCGATCCACACGTGGACGAACCGTCCCGCCGGCTGGTGGCCGCAGGGCCAGCCTCGCCCCGAAGGCAAGGATGAGGTGCCCGCGTGGCTCGACTGGCAGGCGTGGCTCGGCGGTGCGCCGGGGCGCCCGTACAAGGCCGACGCGTACACGCCATTCAAGTGGCGCGGCGTGCTCGATTTCGGCACCGGCGCGCTCGGAGACATGGCGTGCCACTTCTTCGACACGCTCTTCCTGGGCATCAAGCTCGGCACCCCTGTCGCGGTGATGGGCAGCTCGAAGGACCTCACAGCGGACCAGTACCCGGTGGCCGAGACCGTGACGATCACCTTCGCGGGCAGTGCGGACGCCGCGAATGGCGAGATCCCGCTCACCTGGTACGACGGCGGGCGCGTACCGCCCAACTCGGTGTCGCCGCACCTGCCCAAGGACCTCGACATCGCGGCGATCAATCCTGATGGCGGCTCCATCATCGTGGGCACCGATGCGACGGTGATCGTGCCGTGCGACACGTTCGGGCGCGACGCGAAGGAGAAGGCTCCCAAGCATGACTTCACCGACGGCTTCCCGAAGGTGTTCCCGAACTCGCGCCTCGACGGCTACGAGCGCCCAAACCTAGAGCCCTACAACCACTGGCACGTGTGGGTGGATGCGGCGATGGGCAAGGGCACCACCGTCGCGAACTTCGACCTCGCAGCGCCGCTCACCGAGGCTGTGCTGCTTGGCGTGATCGGCGGGCGCGTACCAGGGCAGCGACTCATCTACGACCCCGTGGGCATGCGCTTCATGAACTCCGAGGAGGCCACGGCCCTCGTGCGGCCGGTCTACCGCAAGGGCTTCGACAAGGTGCCTATCGTCGGCGTGGCCTGATTCGCCTCGCGCAGCCACACTGCGCCTGCGATGGCCATCGCCACGGGGATCATCGCGAGCCCGAGCGGCAGGCCGGAGTCCGATTCGGACCCGATCGCACCAAGGATCGCCTCGCGCCATGCGGTGGGCGAGTGGTCAGAGATCCAGCCCGCGAGCGCAGGGCTCGGCACGTCGCCGAAGAGATGGATGCACAGCACACTGACGCCGACCGCGGCGGCGCGCATCGTGGGGCCTACGGAGTTCAGCGTCACCGCATTGACCGGTCCCTGCGTCGCGAAGCTCAGCGTTGCCGCGACCACGAGTGCGGGAACAAGCACCCACGACTGTGGTGCGGCGAGCGCAACCACCGAGAGCGGCGCGGCGCCAATCATGCACCATCCGGCGATGCGCAGCGCACTGTCGTCGCGCCCGCCGCCGATCCTGCCGGCAGCCCATCCCCCAAGCAGCGTGCCGGCGAATCCTGTCCCCACGATGATCCCGCCGAAGGCCACGGCCGCAGTCTCCGCGCTCCATCCGCGTACCTGCTCCATGTAGTAGGGCATCCACGTCGCCAGCGCGCCGAAGGCGAACGTGAACGCGGCGTACCCGAACGTCGTCTGCACGAAGCGCCTGTTGCGCACGAGCGCCTTCGCGGCGGGAAGGAGGCGCATCGCGTGGCCATCCATGTGTGCGGCACCCTGCACACGCGCATCGCACGGTGCGGGCCCATCGCCTGCGCGCCCCTCGCGGTCGTAGCGGCCGCGCGGAGGGTCGCGCAGCCACAGGCAGAGCAGGGCGATGGCGAGGCCGGGCAGGCCCGCGACGAGGAACGCCTCGCGCCATCCCCACCGCGACGACACGTAGCCCGCGAGCATGTAGCCGCATGCCGTGCCCACAGGAATGGCCGCATAGAAGATGCTGAGCGCGCCCGCACGGCGGTGCGGCGGGTAGTGGTCGGCCAGCAGCGCAGGACCGACCGTCGCATATGCCGCCTCGCCGATGCCGGTCGCCGCGCGCATCAGCAGCAGTTGCCAAATCGAACGCGCGAAGGCGCCGCCTGCGGTCGCCGCGCTCCACAGCGCAACGCCGATCGCCAGGATTCCGGTGCGGCTGCGCGTCCGTGCCATCCAACCGATCGCCGGGGACACGACCATGTAGCTGACCAGGAAGATGCTCATCAGCAGGCCGACCTCGGTGTCCGACGCATCGAACTCCCGCTTGAGCGGCCCCACCATGCCGGCCACGATGTAGCGGTCGAGGTAGTTGAGCAGGTTTATGCCGGTCAGGACCGCCAGCGCCGTGCGCGATGAGCTGCGGAGATCCGCGGCGTGCATGCGGGGCACGCTATCCGCCCGCGGGAGGCGCCCGCCATCGCAGCACGCGCGACACGCAGCCGCGCGGCACGCGGCGGCCTGGCATACGCGTATGTTGCGCAGCAATGGCCACCGAGCATCCGAGCGCATGGGTCCGCCACCGCGTCTTCGGCCGCATGCGCAACCGCGGGCTGGTTCTCCTCGTGGCGCTGCTGCTGCAGCTCATCATGTATCCGCTCGTCGAGGGGCCGAATGCGCCCACCACGCCGTGGATCGTCGCCTACTGGCTGGCGACGCCGCTGCTGGGGGTGGTCCAGCTCGCGAGCCGGTGGTGGATGATCGTCGTGGCGGCGATGTGCGCTGCGGTGATCGCGCTGATCGCGGGGCTCACGCGCGTGCAGGTGTTCTCCATGCCCGGCGAGGCGGTCGTCATGCTGGGCATGGCGATCTACCTGTCGGCGGCGATCTCGATCGGGCGTGCGGCGCTCTTCAGCCACGAGCTCGTCGACAACCGCGTCTACGCCGGCTTCAGCGCCTACCTGCTGATCGGCTACTTCTTTGCGGCGGTGCACCACTGGGTGTGGCTCCAGGATCCGGCGGCATACGAGGTCGGGGGGCAGAAGGGGCCCGCGGACCTGCACATCGCCGACTTCATCTACTTCAGCTTCTCGACGCTCACGACGGCAGGCTTCGGCGACATCGTCGCGGTCTCGCGGGGCGCGCGCCTCACATGCATGCTCGAGGCCGTGACCGGCGTGCTGATGCCGGCGACGTTCATCGCACGGCTGCTGGCGCAGCAGCCGCGGAAGCAGGGCTGATGCGCCCGCATGCGGCGCGTCAGCGCTGCGGCGCCGGTCCGGTGCCTCGGCCGATCTCCTCGCGCAACTTCCGGTAGACAGGCTCGAACCGCCCGCTCTCGCGGATCCCGCGTTCGGCGATCCCGATCGCATCCGCGGTGCGCCCGGTGCGCATGTAGGACATCACGAGCGCCTGGTCGCATGCCACCAGGTCCTCGACGGCCATCTTCGGCCTGGCGGCCTCGAGGAAGGGAATGGCCTCGCCCCACTCGCCGCGCAGCTGGAGAAGCCTGCCGACATACCGCTCGGTCATGCCGCTCTCGGAGAAGCCGTTCGTCAGCAGGAAGCGGCCTTCGCCAATGGCGCGCGCGGCGAGCGCGCGGTCGGTCTCGTCGAGCGAGCCGTTCTGCCGCTCGCGGCAGGCGAGCAGAAAATAGGTGTACTCGATGTGCCATGAGTTGTAGTCCGGCACCTGGCTGCGCGCGATCTCGTAGAGCCCAGCCGCCTCGCGAATGCGGTTCTCCCGGACGAGGACGCGCGCCACCATGCCCGTCAGCGGCCGCAGCGCGCCAGCGTGCACGCGGCCCGACTGCCACTCACGGGCTGTGGCCAGGATGGGCGGGGGCATGGTGGCTTCGAAGGCACGGCATGCGCCATCAAACCGCGCGAACGCCTCGGGATTGGTGCGCTTCATGAAGGGCACGCCGAAGAGCACCCGCAGCGTGTGGTTCACGCGGTAGTCGTCGTACGGGTTGGTGCCCAGCTGCGTGGCGTACGAGCGCCAGCCCGGGAGCGCGGCCGCGGCAGATGAGTCGACCCCAATCGGCTCCGGAAGCGGCACCATCGACTCGACCATCGCGCGCGCCGCCTTGGCCTGGCCTTCCACCGAGAGGTGCACATGGTCGTCAAGCAGCTCCCATCCGGTGGCGCCATCCGCACTGGTGTCGCGGAAGAGCGATGCGATGTCGCAGAGCGGTGCGCCGCGTGCGGCCGCTGTATCGCGGATCGCCTGCTCCGTGGCCCGCGTGGGGCGCCACGGCATCGTGTCGAGATCGCGTGCATCGAGGAATGCCTCGCGCGCCCCTGCACGGTCACCTGCAGCCGCGAGGCGCTTCGCGTCCTCGAACCGGGCTGCCGCCGCATCGCCCTCGCCAAGCGGCGCAAGCCCCGCCTCGTTGCTCGCGGTGGTGCACACGAGCACCGGCACGCCTGCGTCTTGCGCCATGTCGATCATCGCACCGATGTGCGCCTCGAGGTTGCGCGCCGCCGCCTCGCGCAGGGGAGACTCCGCTGGAATCACCGACTGCCCGACCATCTGCTCCATCAGCGTGCGGTCCTCGTCTGCGCCGCGATGCACGACCGCATCGAGTGCCTGCACCACCGCAAGTCCGCGCACCGCGCGCATCATCGGCAGGGCCCATGTGGGCATCGTGCCGGCCGCGTTGATCGATGCGGTGCCGTAGGCCCCGAAGAACTCGTTGTTCCCGACGTAGAGGATCACCAGGTCCGGCTCGTACCGCACCACCTCCTGCATCATGTAGACAAGCGGGAAGCTGGCCACCGCCGTCGTTCCCATGTTGATGACCTCGACGGTGCGGGCGGGCCACAGGTCCTCGAGCATGGCGCGCAGGAACGATGACATCGCGAGGTTGCGCGGCTGCGGGTAGCCCTTCGCGGCGGACTCGCCGATCAGGAAGATGCGCACCGTGCCCGCTGGCTTGGGCATGACGAAGTTCGTCTCCTCGGCGTAGCCCGGGCGCGTCGGGTTTGCGAAGAAGTACGGCTTGGTCGCTGCGGGCTCCACAAGGCACAGTCGCTCGCCGGGCCTCAGCTCTCCAGCCTCGCGGATGAACGCCGGGTAGCCGCCCCAGCCGAACAGGCGCAGCACGAGCTCGAGCGCAAGCGCCAGCGCGACCGGCACGCCCATCGTCGCGGCGATGAATACGCGCCGCTTCCACTTCGGCAGCGGTGCGGATGCGGCACCTGTCTCAGGAGTTGCATCAGGCTTGGCCATGGGTGCGCTCTGGCGTTCTGCGATCCGTGACCGTGCCCTAGAACTGCCGCTCCGGATCATGACGCCGCTCGGGCAGCGGGCGCCACATCGATCGCGAGCCTTGCGCGGGACGCAGCTCGAGCCGGTCAC
The DNA here is from genome assembly GCA_018882625.1 of Phycisphaerales bacterium. Lineage (GTDB taxonomy): Bacteria > Planctomycetota > Phycisphaerae > Phycisphaerales > SM1A02 > ZLKRG44. Next base: position 8,928 of record VERO01000041.1, read on the forward strand.
GCCCAAGCAGCCGCGCCACCACTCCCATGGGCGTCACGACTCCGTAGAAGACGGCACCGAGCGCCACCGTGCCGAGCGTGGTTCCCACCGCCCACGCGAAGGCCATCCATGCCCAGTAGGCGGGGAGCCCCGCGCGCGTGCCCGTGCCCGCCGTGACGAGCGCGAATGCGCCGAAACCCCACAGGTAGGGGGCCAGTGGCCGCGCCGCCGCGAACACTCCCCAGTCGACGAACCTGAAGGTCGCGCCAACCGCGCCCAGCGCAATCGCCGTGATGATGCCCCATCGGCGCAGGTGCCGCGCATCGGGATGCCAGTCGATGGTGACGATCGCCACGAAAGTGCCTTCAGAAGAGCGTGTAGATGAAGGGAGCCGCCTTCGTGCCGCCGAGGAGCACCAGCAGCCCCGCCAGCAGCAGCATGATGATGATGGGGATCAGCATGTACTTCTTGTTGGTCAGCACGAAGTCGATGAGCTCGGAGATGAAGGACCGTCGTGCCATGTGGACCTCAGTCGGGGCGGAAGGATCGCTTGTACGCGTCTGCACCGGGCATCGGCGGCTGGACAGCCTTGCGCATCAGGTGGCGGCCGATCACCAGCGTGTCCATGTCGGTGAGCATGAAGCAGCGGTACGCATCGGAAGGGGAGTGGACGATCGGCTCGCCGCGGATGTTGAAGCTCGTGTTGACGAGCACCGGGCAGCCTGTGCGCCGCTCGAACGCCGAGAGTATCGCGTGAAAGCGCGGCGACCGGTCGCGGCTGACGGTCTGCACGCGCGCGGATCCGTCCACATGGGTGATCGCGGGCACGTCGCTGCGGCGTATGCGGAGCCGGTCGATGCCGTGCACCGCCTCCGCCTCTGGATTCGGTGGCGTGCGGTGCGAAGCCGCCACCGGCGCCACCAGCAGCATGTACGGACTCTCGGCGTCGAGGTCGAACCACTCGCGCTGCCGGCCATCGAGCACCGCGGGCGCGAATGGGCGGAACGACTCGCGGAACTTGATGGCCACGTTCATCCGCCGCTGCATGTCAGGGTCGCGTGGATCGCCAAGGATCGAGCGGTGCCCGAGCGCACGCGGGCCGAACTCGGCGGCGCCGTGGAAGTGCCCGACGATTCTCCCTGCCGCGATCTCGCTCGCCACCGCATCGGCAATCTCGCCTTCCTCGATCGTCTCGTAGCGTGCACCGGCCGCATCGAGCGCCGCACGGATCTCGCCATCGCCGAACGCCGGCCCGAGATAGGACCCATGCTGCGCATCGCGCGCCGAGGGGACGCGCGGCTTCCCGAGGGTGAGATGCCAGTGCGCAAGCGCTGCGCCAATCGCGCCGCCTGCGTCGCCGGCCGCGGGCTGGATCCACAGTCGCTCGAAGGGGCCCTCGCGCAGCAGCCGCCCGTTCGCCACGCAGTTGAGCGCCACGCCTCCAGCCAGGCAGAGGTTGCGCTCTCCGGTGCGGGCATGCACGTGCCGCGCCATCCGCAGCACGATCTCCTCGATCACGCGCTGGATGCTGGCGGCAATGTCCATCTCGCGCTGCGTGAGAGGGCTCTCAGGCTCGCGCGGCGGCCCGCCGAAGAGCGCATGAAATCGCGGGCTTGTCATGGTGAGCCCGTGGCAGTAGCGGAAGTACCGCTGGTCCATCCAGAACGACCCGTCGTCGTGGAGGCGCACGATGCGGTCCAAGATCATGTCGGCGAAGCGCGGCTCGCCGTAGGGCGCAAGGCCCATCAGCTTGTACTCGCCGCTGTTGACTCGAAACCCGCAGTATCCAGTGAATGCGCTGTAGAGAAGCCCGGGAGAGTGCGGGAAGCGCATCTCCTCATGCAGGCGCAGCGATGCGCCATCGCCTGTCCCCCAGGCGGCGGTCGCCCACTCTCCCACGCCATCAAGGGTCAGGATTGCGGCGCGCTCGAATGGGCTCGGGAAGAACGCGCTTGCCGCGTGCGACTCGTGGTGCGACGCAAAGTGGATCGGGCCCGCATACGTGCCGCCGAGGCCAGCATCGATCTCGCGCGGCAGGTGCAGCTTGCGCTGGAGCCACGGCGGCATGGCGGCGAGGAACGCACGGAACCCACGGGGGGCGAAGGCGAGCGAGGTCTCCAGGAGCCTCTCGAACTTGACGAGCGGCTTCTCGTAGAAGACGACCGCGTCGAGCTGGGCCGGCGAGATGCCTGCCTGTGCGACGCACCACGCAGCGGCCTGCGCCGGGAACCTGTCGTCGTGCTTGCGGCGGGTGAACCGTTCCTCCTCGGCCGCGACCACGATGCGGCCGTCCTCGACGAGGGCGGCCGCGCTGTCATGGAAGAATGCAGAGAGTCCGAGGATCCTCATGCGAGGGGCGCCGCAAAGAATAGCCCCGGTGCAAGCGGGGCTCGCACCGGGGCGGATGTGTCAGAACACGATGGTCTGAAGGCTCAGCGGCGCCGACGGCGCGCGAGCAGGCCAGCGACACCGATCAGCGCCATGGCGCCGGGCCCGGGGACCAGCGTGTACGAGAAGTTGCTGCTCGAGGTGTACGGACCGTTCCAGCCAGTCACGGACACGCTCGGGTTGGCGAGCGCGTCGATGGCAGAGTCCCCGCCACCGCCGCCCGAGCTGAACGCATCGAAGAAGAAGGTGTCGCCGATCGAGAGACCGAGCGACGAGAGGCTCATGGTGTACGTGATCTGGTTGCCGGAGAAGCTGTAGCCAGCCAGCCCACCGGGTCCGCTCCACGAGGAGGCGCTGTAGTTCCAGAGCTGCGCACCGCCGCCACTGTCCACCCACGAACCGATCCAGTAGTCCATGCCGCCAAGCGAGCTGGTCATGCTGATTGGGCGACCCCAGCCGTTCCCAGCAGTATCGCCGGCACCGCCGGTCGAGATCCCGATCATGAACTTGCCCCAGTCTGTGGAGTTCAGGCTTCCATTCACGGTGAGCCGGAAGACGAGGTCGGTCGCGCTGTTGGACACCTCCATGCTGAGCAGGTCCAAGGTTCCGCCTGCGTTGGCGATCCCTGGATCGATGTCGTTGCTGGAGTCGTTGTAGGTCTGCGATCCAAGAATGCCTGCGTGTGCAGCAGCGGCGCACAGGAGGGCAGCGCATCCGGAAAGTAGTCGGGTTGAGAGACGAGTAGTCATTGGGAGGGACCTCATGTAGGGAAAGCGTCTCCCTGATCCCTCTCTCCAGACGCCCTCACAGTGTGGCCTCACTTGCCGCTGACGCAAGGCACATTCTTCCGTAACACGGAAATCACTTCCGCGCATGATTCATCAGCAGCTCACGCTTTGAAAGTCCTATATGCACGCCCGGTTTGACACCAGTCGCGGGATGCTTGGACACTTCACCCCAATGAGCACACCAAATGACCGCAGCGGTCCGTCCCATGCCCAGTCCGCAGCGGTCCGTTCAGGTTCGGACATGCGCTCGATTCGTAGTCTGATCCCCTGGCTGGCGACCGTCGCAATCGGATTGGCCGCAGCCGCTGCCATGCAACAGAGCCCCTCCTTCAAGTACCCGGTGCACGACATGGCCCGGCCGCAGCCGGCCAGCGTGTGGCCGCAGGGCTCAAGGGCCGCGGTCGATCGCGTGCCGACGGACGCCGTGCGCCTCTTCGACGGCAGCGGTCTCGGCAGCTGGGTTGGCGGGGGAGGCAAGCCAGCAGGCTGGACCGTCGAGGACGGCGTGCTCGCGGTGAAGCCCGGCACTGGCGACATCCAGACCAAGGAGAGCTTCGGTGATGTGCAGATGCACATCGAGTGGATGGTCCCTGAGGGCACGACCTGCTCAGGCCAGAAGGGATGCAACAGCGGCGTCTTCTTCATGGGCATGTACGAGCTGCAGATCCTCAACTCCAACGGCAACGAGACGTATCCCGACGGGATGGCGGGAGCCCTGTACGGCCAGTATCCGCCGATGGTCAACGCCTGCCTGCCGCTTGGCCAGTGGAACACCTACGACATCGTCTTCCGTGCGCCGCGGTTCAAGGCTGATGGCTCGCTCGAGAGTCCCGCGTACATGACGGTGATCTTCAACGGCGTGTTGGTGCAGGACCACGTCGCGATGCTCGGCCGCACCGCACATGCCGCACGCGCGACCTATGCGCCGCACGAGCCGAAGGGCCCGATCAGGCTTCAGGACCACGGCGACCCGATCCGCTTCCGCAACATCTGGGTGCGCAACCTGCCCGCGCCGCAGGTTGCGGAGTGACTGGCCGGTTGCATCTCCGCAGAGTGCGGTGCGCTGGTCGTCGGACCCGCACGCATCCGTACCTCACTCCACGCGCAGCTTGTTGGCGGCGTTGAGCGCCGCCAACTTGTAGCAC
>VERO01000042.1 GCA_018882625.1 Phycisphaerales bacterium
GAAGTAGATCACCCCGGCAGCGTCGCTGCGCCCGAGCCCGATGGTGACGCGATGGGCGAAGGGATGCTCGGACATGCGCGGAGGCTAGCGCGATCCGTGACCGCGTCCCTACCCTCACGGCATGCACCGGCACCATGGATTCGTCCGCGCGCTCCAGCGCTGCGTCGCTGCGTCCGCCTGCGCATCCGCCTTCGTGTCCGCTGCCGTGCCTGCCGCGGCGTCGCCCACCGCGTCCGGCACCAGCCCTCGCGCACTGCCGCACGTGGCCGCACGCCATCAGGACCCGTCGGGCGCACCGGTGCCCACCTGTATCAGCGCTGACCAGCTGGCGCTCCCCGCACGGGCGCCGCGGACGGTCAGGGAGTTCGCGGGCACCCGGGCCTGGACACCGAGCGAGGCTGCGGAAACGGAGCTTGAGGCCATCTCGCCGGAACTGGCGCGCCTGGGCGCAGCGCTCGCCGCGCCGTGCCGCTGGGGCATCGACCAGGCTGCGGTGGCTGTCGATGCGGAGCCGTGGCGCACGATGCAGCGCCTGCTCGATGCGGATAGCCGCCGGCTCGCGCGCACAGGCCAGTGGCAGGCCGCCACGGACCGCATCGGCGCGATGATCGCGGTGGCGGGAATCGTGGGAAGGCTCGACAGGCTCGATGCCCGAGTGGCGGCGGCATCGATGGCCCATGCGGCGGTCGAGCGCGCGCGCCAGTTCATCGATGCCGGTGCGCCAGCGGCATCGGCGCTCGCCATCGTCGGCGCATGCGATGCGCTCGATGCAGGAGGCATGTTCGATCCGTGCCCGATGGTGCGCCTTGAGCGGATCCGGTGGATCACCAGGCCCGAGGCCTCCGCTGCCGCACGCGTGCCATCGGCTGCGCTCGTCGAGAGCGCCCGCAGCGAGCGTCATGCGAAGGTGAGCGTGAGCGCACTGCCGTCGCTCGAGAGCATGCCGCCAGCGGACCTGGAGGTGCAGATCAGGGCGGGTGAGCCATGGTTCATCGCGCTCGCGGCACGGTGCGGCGAATCCGACATGCGCGCGGAGGCTGCCGACCTCGATGCGCGCGCGGCCCGCGGCGAGCATGGCGCATGGCTGGAGGCCGTGCGCCCGAGCATGACCTGGGCGCTCGGCGAGCTCGAGCGCGCGCGTGCCTCCGTGCGCTCGGTACGCGAGCGCGCGCGTGTGGCGGCATCAGGGGCCGGACTTGACGTGCCTTGGCCTCCATCCGCACCGGATGCGGGAGCATCGGCGCCTGAGGCGCCGCCGGACCCGTCCACGATTCCATGCTCGATCGGCTCCGTCGCGGTGCGGCGCGGCGACAGCGTGATGCGGATGCCGTACCGGCTTGTCGCGCCGGTGACCGTCGAGGACGGCACGGCCTACCCGCTCGTGGTGTTCCTGCATGGCGCCGGCGAGCGGGGCGACGACGGCGTGTCGGCCCTGCGGCACTTCGCGGACCGCATGGCCACGGCTGCGATGCGGTCGCGCTATCCATGCTTCATCCTCGCGGTCCAGTGTCCCAAGGAGCAGCGGTGGGTCGATGCGGACTGGAGCGCGGCCACGTCGCCCGCGTTCGTGGAGCGGCCCACGCCGGCGATGGATGCCGTGGTCGCCGCGCTGCGCACCACGGTGCGCAGCAGGCCGGTCGACATGTCGCGCATCTACCTGACCGGCGTCAGCATGGGCGGCTACGGCGCCTGGGATCTCGCGGCGCGCCATCCCGGATGGTTCGCGGCCGCGGTGCCTGTGTGCGGCGGCGGCGACCCGTCCACCGGCACGCGCCTCGCGGGGCTTCCTGTGCGCGCCGTGCACGGACTGAAGGACGGTGTGGTGCCGCCGGAGCGCACGCGTGCGATGGTGCAGGCGATCCGCGCTGCAGGCGGCACCGCTGACATCATCGAGCCCGACTGCGGGCATGATGCGTGGACCGTGGCATACACGCCGGATGGGGCGCTCGACTGGATGTTCGCGCAGCGTCGCGCTCAGCCAGCGGAGCTTGGGCCTGACTCCTCCGACGGAGGGGTCGCCGTCGAGCCGCCTGCCGGAGCGGTGCCTGCGCCCCCGCGCTGATCCGCCATGCGGTCGGCGATCGCGCGCGCGAGCCTCAGCACGCTCAGCGGCGCAGAGCCCTCCGCCTTGTTGTTGACGATCACCCACGAGTCCATCGCGTGCGCTGTGGCCTGCGCGCACAGCGACGAGAAACCCAGGAGGCTTGCGGGGTCGGGATCCACGATGCGGTCGAAGGGCTCGTAGCGCGCACGCGCCTCCTCGTAGCCGAACCCCCCGTGCAGCATCCACCTGCACACGATGGCGCGCTGCGCGTGGGGCGGTGCGCACCTCGCCTGCGACGCCAGCGACGGCATCGACGGGTGCGCGCTGAAGCAGTGCACCGCGCACGCGTCTCTCAGCATCGCGCCCCACGAGGGACGCGCGAGCGCCGCATCGCGCACCTCGACCGCGTAGAGCGGCCCGCGCGGAAGCTGCGCGAGGAACTCGCCGATCATCCGGATCGTGGACTCCGCGGCGGCGTCCCCGCGGATGCCCATCGGGCTGAACTGGAACAGCAGCGGACCTGCCCGGTCGCCCAGTCCTGCCACCATCGGCTCCACCATGCACTCGCGCGCGTAGCCGGCGTCGAGGAACCGCGCCTGCCCCGAGGCATCCGCCACATCGGGCCGCGTGATGGCCTCGTGCGCCTTGACGAGAAACTGGAATCCCTCAGGCACCTGCACCGCCATGCTGCGGTAGTCGGCCTCCGCGACCGGCCTGTAGAAGGTGCGGTCGACGCCGACGGTGCGCAGCCACCGGTGATGCGCGTACTCGCGGAGCCCGCTGCGCGCGAGGGAGCGCACGGCATGCTCGCGCGAGTACACGGTGCCGGTCCATCCTGGAAATGTCCACGAGCTGGTGCCAAGCCGGATGCGCGGGCCGATGCGCGACGCCAGCGCATCGCCCTCGGCGTCCGCGGCAGTCCGCTCCACAGGATCGCTCGCCGCGGAGTGCCGGCGGGCGCGCGTCGGGCGGTCATCGCTCCACTCGCCGCCGCCGGCGTCGCCGAAGAGTCCTGGTCCGTCATCTCGCCCACGGCGCGCCATCGGCACTGCACCCGTCAGCTCGCAGCCACCGCACGCAGGGTGACCTCGACGATGCTCACGTCGTCCGCGAAGCTTGGTCCGCCCTGGCGATCGCGCGCATGATCGAGCATGCAGGCGATCGGGTCGGCAGCACTGATGGCCTCGCTGGCCACGAATGACCTGAACTCCGAGTGGGTGCCGACGGTGCCCGAGGGAAGCAGCAGCTCGACGATGCCGTCGCTGTAGACGAAGAGCCGGTCGCCTGTGCGCACCCGCACCACATCCTGCGAGAAGGGCACGTCCGGGATCATCCCGGTGGGGGTGCCCTGCGACCCGAGCTGCTCGACGGCGCCGCCTGCGCGCACCAGCAGCGCTGGAGGGTGGCCGCCGCCGGCCCAGGTGAGGGTGCCTGCGGCAAGGTCGATCACGCAGTACCAGCTCGTGAAGTACATCCCCTTGTGGTGCGTCATCGGGAACGCGTTGTTGAGCCGCTCGAGCACCAGTGCAGGTGCCGCGGGGTCCACGCCCATCGCGCCAGTCGTGAGCGCATTGCTCACGCTCACCGAGAGGAGCGCAGGTCCGACGCCGTGCCCGCACACGTCGATCAGGAAGACCACGATGCGTCCGTCGGGAAGCCGCCACCACCCGAAGAAGTCGCCGCCGAGCGAGGCGCTGGGGATGAACGCGCCGCGCGCCGCGATGTCGGCGTCGGCCATCGGCTTCGGCAGGATGGACTGCACGTAGTCGGAGGCCTGCGCGAGCTCGGCTGCCAGCGCGTCGTATGCCGCATTGCGCTCGAGCAGCGCGCGGTAGCCGCGCGAGTGGTGGCGGATGCGCGCGAGGATCTCGATCGGGTCCGGCAGCTTCACGAGGTAGTCGTTGGCGCCGCGCGCGAACGCCTCGGCCTTCGTGACCGGCTCCTCGCGAGAGCTCAGGACAATGAGCGGGATCTCGCGCGTCTGCGCATCCGCGCGGAACTCGAGCACCAGGTCAAGGCCATCCTTGCCCGGCATCACGAGGTCCTGGAGGATGACCGTGGGCGAGACCCGGTGCGCGGTCTCGATCGCCTTGAGGGGGTCCTGGCAGAAGTGGTACTCGACGTCGGCGTGCGGCGCGAGTATGCGGCGCACGGCCTCGCCGATGATCGCCTGGTCATCGACCAGCAGGACGATGTGACGGTCTGGCTTGGGCGGCGATTCATGTGTCATGGGAGGGGTCCGGGGACTGAGCCTGCACCAGCGGATGGCGAGGCAATGGCGTGACCGATCCTCCCGACGGGGAGCACGCGCTCCGCAGCGCCGAGCGCGACAGCGGCGCCGGGCATGCCCCAGACTGCGCTGGAAGCCTCATCCTGCGCGATCGTGCGCCATCCAGCCTTGCGCAGCTGCAGCAGGCCTGCGGCGCCGTCGCGGCCCATGCCAGTCAGCAGCACGGCGGTGCCGCTGTGCATGCGGTCTGACGCGAGCGAGCAGAAGAGCACGTCGACGCTCGGACGGAAGAGCACATCGCGCGGCTCGGCACGGGACTGGAGCCGCGAGCCCGCGAGCACGACATGGTCGTCAGCGGTCGCGACCAGCGCGCGGCCCGCGATCACCTCGTCGCCGGGAAGCCCCGCGCGCACGTCGTGTCCCGTGACAGTGGCGAGCCACTGCGCCAGGCCGGGCGCGAAGTCCCTGTCGATGTGCTGCACGACGACGGTGGGCGGGAGCGCCCCGCGCGGAATCGCGCCGAGCACCGAGGCCAGGGCTTGGGGCCCGCCGGTGGAGGATCCGATGGCGAGCAGGTTGCGGATGCCGCCGCTCGCGATCGTGTGCGTCCGCGGCGACGTGCCGGCATCGGAGGGGCATGGAGGCGCACTCGGCAGCTCCGCGGGCGCCGCAGATCGTGCAGGCGGCTGGACCGGCGCATGCAGCGACCGCACGAGCGCAATGCGACGCAGGAGGGGGTCGAGCCCTCCGGGAGCGCCGAGCGCAGAGGCCGACGGGGTCTGCACGGCGTCGATCGCTCCGGCCGAGAGCGCGTCGTACACGAGGTCAAGGTTGCCCTCGATCGTGCTCGTCACGACGAGGATCGGGCAGGGCGTGTCGCGCATGATGCGCGCCGTGGCCTTCGCGCCGTCCATGACCGGCATCACCATGTCCATCAGGATGAGATCTGGCCTGTCGGTCGAGCAGCGGGCGCACGCCTCGGCGCCGTCGGCCGCGACCCACGCGACGCTGGCGCCAGGGATGCGCGCCACGGATGCCTTCAGGATCTCCTGCGCCATGCGCAGGTCATTGACGATCGCGATCCTCATGCGAGGGGTCCCCCGCACAGGTCAGCCACCGTCGCCAGCAGCGAGCGGTCGTGGAACGAGCCCTTCGTGAGGTACGCGGTCGCGCCGACCGAGAGCCCGGCCTCGCGGTCCTCCGCGCGGTCCTTGTAGCTGACGATGATGACCGGGATGGCCGCGAAGCGCGGGTCCGAGCGCAGCGTCCTGATGAAGTCGATGCCGTTCATGCGCGGCATGTCCACGTCGCTGAGCACGATGTCGTAGCCGCCACGCTGCAGCGCATTCCATCCGTCGACGCCATCGACCGCGACATCGACCTCGTATCCCTCGCGCTGCAGCATCTGCCGCTCGACCTCGCGCACGGTGATCGAGTCCTCGACCACGAGCACGCGTCGCCTGCGCATGGCGCCCGCCGCCGCCGCAGGTCGCCCGGCGCCCCGAATGCGGCCCTCGCCGAGCATCTGCAGCGCAGACTGCACCAGATCGTCCGCGTCGAGCAGCAGCAGCAGCTGCCCGTCGTCGCGGATGCTCGCCGCGGACACGTGGGGCACCTTGCCCAGCCGCGGGTCGAGGGTGCGGATCACGAGGTCATCCTCGCCGAGGAAGTCGTCGACGATGAGTCCGCACAGACGGTCGCGCGCGCCGATGCTCACCACGGCAAGCGACTCGCCTCCCGTCTCCGCATCGCCGAGCTCGAGCAGCGCGGATGCCTGCACGAGTCCCACGGCCTGGTCCGCGATGCGCGCCGTGGCGCGCCCCTCGACGGTCTCCACGCCGCCGCGCGCGATTCGGTCGATGCGCTCGAGCCGAGCGAGGGGGAGCGCGTAGGGCTCGCCTGCGATCGACACCATGGCGGCCCGCACCACGCTGAGCGTGACGGGCAGCCGCATCGCGAAGACGGTGCCGCGTCCAGGATCGGAGCGCACCTCGACGGATCCCCCGACGCCGTGCGCCATGGTGCGCACGGCATCGAGGCCGACGCCACGGCCCGACACATCGGTCACCTGCGTGGCCGTCGAGAAGCCCGGCAGGAAGAGGAAGTCCAGCAGCTCGGCGTCATCCAGCGACGCGACGATGCCGGCAGGCGAGAGGTTGCGCTCGATGATGCGCGCGCGCAGCCTGTCGCGGTCGATGCCACGGCCGTCGTCGCTGACGCTCACCAGCAGCGATCCTGCGTGATGCCGCGCCTCGACGCGCAGCATGCCCTCTTCGGGCTTGCCGGCAGCCGCACGCTCAGCGGGAGCCTCGATGCCGTGGTCAAGGCAGTTGCGCACGAGATGGCCCAGCGGCGCCTCGAGCTGCCGCAGGATGTCGCGGTCGACCGAGACCTGCTCCCCGGCGACCTCGAGCCGCACCGACTTGCCCAGGCTGCGCGCGAGATCGCGGACGGTGCGCGGCAGCGCAGCGCATGCGTCGCGGAACGGACGCATGCGCGCCTCGAGCGCCTGCGCATGCAGCGTCGTGCCGATGTCGGCGCCGCGCCGCGCTGGCGCCGCGATGCGGTCTGACAGCGCGGAGAGCGTGCGAGCCATCTCGCGTGCGGCATCGCGCAGCGGGGCAGCCGCGGGATCGTCGCGGCTGCGCTCGGCGGCATCCAGCAGTGCGCGGTTCGTGCGCTGTGCGCGCAGCACCAGGTCGCCGAGCCTCTCGAGGCGCCGACCCTCCACGAGGGCCTCGCCGCTGAGGCGCAGCAGCGCATCGAGGGTGGTTGAGCTGACGAGCACACTGGAGCCGCCTGGCGCAGCAGGCGCCGTGGCTGGAGCCGCGGGTGGCGCTGGTACTGAAGCGGGAACTGGCGGTGAAGAGGGTGCGCGCGGCGGAGAGGGAGCTGGTGCCGAAGGGGGTGCGGGCGCCGCCATCGCAGGCGCGGGCGCCGCGGGCTGCGCAGGCCTCGAGAATGACGCGCACAGCGCATCGACGGCACCAGACTGCCCGTCAAGCCACGCGCGAGCCGCGGACTCGTCCGCCTGCCGCGAGAGGCCGAGCAGCAGGTCAGCGCCCTTCAGCAGGTCGTCGACTCGTGCCGCATCGGGCCGCTCCTGACCCTTCTGGATCCTGACGAGGCAATCCTCCATGGCGTGCGCGAGCGACACCGCCACGTCAAGGCCGATGATCCGCGCGGCGCCCTTGACCGAATGCGCGGCGCGCATCAGCGGCTCCACGAGCGTCGGGTCATGCGCGTCACGCTCGAGCCGGATCAGCCCGTCGGCGAGCGCACCGCAGTGCTGCTCCGCCTCGCTGCGGAAGAGATCGAAGAGCGATAGGCCGCCGAGGTCCATGGGCTACATCGCCATCCCGCTGACGAGCTGCACCAGCCGCGTCATGTCCACCCGCGATGCGCGGCCCCACGGAGTCTGCACGAGACCCGCCGTGATGCTGTCCGGTGCCTCGCTGACCGTGACCGGAGGCGCCTCGTCGGTGCCGTCGGCCACCGCCGCCATGCCGGGTGCGGCATCCACCATGCATGCCCATGGCGCATCCGCATCGCCGAACAGCACGACACGTGCCGATGCGGCGCCCGTGTCGCACGAGGCGTCGATGCCGAGCATCCGTCCAAGGTCGACCACGGGCACGATCCGTCCGTCCACGTTCGAGAGCCCCCGGAAGCCCGGCCGCGACCGATGCGGCACGCGGTGCACGGGCACCGCAGGACCGACCAGGATCACCTGCTCGGCAGGCAGGGCGAACCACTCCGATCCGATCCGGACCGCGAGGAGGATCATCGAGTCCTCGCGCCGATCCTCGCGCGGGCGTGCAGCATCGCGCGCATGCTCCGCCAGCTGCTCGTCGCTCACGGGCCTGTCGAGCAGGTTGGTGAGCGCCTCGCGCAGCGTCGCCTCGGATGATGGGTCGCTCATGCGCGATCCTCAGCGGCGTGCCGCGTCGCCAGCCGGCGCAGTCGCTCGCGGTAGCGCGCAGCCTCGTCAGGGCGGCCGCGCGACTCCGAAAGCTCCGCCATCGCCAGCAGCGCCCTGTCATGGGCAGGGTTCACGTACACGATCCTCGAGTAGAGGGCGAATGCCTCGTCACGCTCGCCAAGCGACAACAGCAGCCCGGCCGCAAGCTCCGTCTCGTCGGCATGCGGTGCCTCCTCGCCCCTGGCAATCGCGTGGGCTAGGGCACGCAGCGCGCTGCGCGCCGCGTCGGCGTCACCGCGTGCGAGGGCATGCTGCGCGGCCGCGATGGCCTTGCGGGCTGCACCGTCGTCGGGCTCGGCGTCCCGCGCGGCGTTCGCTGCAGGGGAAGGGCGCCGGGCTGCAGGCGCTGCGGGTGGCGATGAGATCGGCCGGTGCCGCGTCGGCGCAGCGCTCCGGCTGAGGGCGCGTGACGCGGCACTCGTCGGATCTGCGCTGGCGAGCCGCCATGCGAATGCGCCCGGCACGCCGGCGGACTCGAGGCCCGCACGGCCCACCATCGACTCCGCGTGCCCGAGGAACAGGATCGCGCCCGGCGCCAGCGCACTGGTGAGCCTGGCCATCATGATCTCCCGCGCCGCCGCATCGAGGTAGATGAGCACGTTCCTGCAGAAGACGGCAGTGCATGTCCCCGGTTCGGCGATCGCCTCCGCAGTGGCATCCGCAACTCGCCATCGGATGCGCTCGAGCGCCGCGGGATCCACGTGGATGGAGCCCGCGCCGGAGTGCGGCGGATCGTGGCGAGGGGCCGCGATCCACGGAGCCGCCCACGCCGGCAATCCGTCGCGCCACGCGTGGGCTGGCCACCGGGCCCGCTGCGCATCGCGCACGGCCTGCGGGTTGCGGTCAACGGCGACCACCTCGAGGCGCTCGGGGGCGATGCCCGCGGACAGCGCCGCGACGGCGATGGAGACGGGCTCGCACCCCGCAGCACAGCCCACGCTGAGGATGCGCACAGGCCTCGCGGCATCGGGCGCATGCGCGGCCAGCATGGTGCGCAGCAGCTCGAAGCTGATCGGGTACCGGAAGAACCACGTCTCAGGCACGGCGATCTCGCCCAGAAGCCGGTCCGCCTCGACCGGATCCGACTGCAGCACGCGCGCGTACTCCGTGAGCGAGGTGGCGACCCCGGCGGCGCACCGCGAGCGCACGAGGGATTCGATCGTGCGCGCCTCGAGCAGCTCCGGGGCGATGGCGCCGCGAGACCGCAGGAGCGACTCGATCAGTGAGATGGCACTCGCATCGCCAGTGGCGCCGGGAATCACGGAGCCTGCACGGTACCGGGCGGCACGTCGCGGAACAGCGCCCGCTCCGCGGGCGCCAGAATGGACCCTGCGTCGATGAACGCCAGCATCCCGCCCTCGCCGGGCGTCATCGCCCCAAGCGCACCGTCGGCCGCATGCACAAGGCCCGGATGCGCTCCATGCGCCGCCGGGTCCGCATCGCATACCCCGCGCACACGGCCGACGCGCAGCGCCACAGCCATCGGGGGGTCGCATGCGTCAGCCCGCAGCAGGACGGTGCGCGCGTTCATGGTGCAGGGCACGGGCGCGCCGCCAAGACGGATCCCTCCATCGATGAGCGGCACGAGCCTTCCACGCAGCACCGCCATGCCGAGAAGCCACGCCGGGCCACCCGGCACCGGCTCCGCGGGCACGATCGGCAGCACCTCATCCACGAGCCTCAGCGGGATCGCGCAGTTGCGGTCGCCGATGGCGAGCCCCAGCACGCGCACGGGCTAGCCGCCCTCGCGCACGCGGAATGCGGTGACACTCGACTTGAGGCCTGCGATCGACTCCTGGAGGCTCGTGGCGCAGCGGCACGTCTCCTGCGCGGCGGTGACCGCCTCGCGCACGCCCGCCGTGAACTGCTGCATCGCGGCCGCGATCTGCGCGGCGCCCTGGCTCTGCGCATGCATGCCGGCGGTCACCTGGCTGAACTGCGACGTCCCCGCATCGACCTGCCCGATGATCTCCGCAAGCTGCGCCGCCACGTTGGCGACCTCGGCGACCCCGCGGCGGACCTGCTCGTTGAAGCGGTCCATCTCCATCACGCCGGCGCTCACGGCGCTCTGCATCTGCCGCACGGTCTCCTCGATGTCAAGCGTGGCCGCCGCCGTCTGGTCGGCGAGCCGACGGATCTCGCGCGCGACGACAAGGAAGCCCACACCATGCTCGCCTGCCTTCTCGGCCTCGATCGCGGCATTGACCGAAAGCAGGTTGGTCTGGTCGGCCACCTTGCTGATCGTGGTGACGACGGAGTTGATCGTCGACGCCTTGTCGCTGATGGTGGCGAGCTTGCCGGCGATCGACTGCGTGCCCGCATCGAGCGATGCCATCGTGCTGCCCATCGCATCAAGTCCCGTGCGGCCCGCCTGCGCGAGCCGTCCCGTCTCCGATGCGGCCTGGTCCACCCTCTCCATCGTGCGCGAGAGTTCGGATGACGTGGACGTGATCTCCTGCACCGCCGCCGCGATCTGGCTCGTGCTGGCGCCGAGCGACTGCGCACCCGCCTCCTGCTCCCGCGCGGTCGCGGACAGCTGCGTCGCGGTCGAGTTGACCTGGATGGTGGTCTGCTTCACGCGCGCCACGATCGACTCGAGCCCCGCCGATGTCTGCGCCAGCGCGTGCAGGAGGGCGTCGGCCTCGTCGCCGCGGCCGCTGGGCACGTCGCGCACCGCAAGGTCGCCCGCCGCAATCCGCTCCGCAGCGCCCACGGCGCGCCGGATCCGGCGGGAAGCCCTGATCGCAGGCACCGTGAGCAGCATCGCGACGGATGCGAGGCCGACCGCCGCGATCGACGCCGACGAGAGGGTCTGCGCGTGCAGCGGCGCGGTCACCTCATGCACCGGCTTGCGCAGCATCAGCCGCCAGCCGCCGGACCTGACGCCAACGCCCACGAAGTAGCACTCGACCCCATCGACCGGATCAGGCATCACCCGGATCGCGGCATCGCCATCGCCGGCGAAGAGGTCGCGCACCACGCGCGAGTAGGGGCTTCGCTCGACGGAGGTCGTGCGCAGCAGCCCGTTCACGTCGGTCTCGTCGGCGCGCAGCGGATCCGTCGTGGCGGCGATGAACGCCGGTCCCGACTCGAAGCCCGCGATGTCCGATCCGCTCGAGATGAGGAACGCGTCGACGTCGGCATTCGCCGCCACATCGCGCAGCATCCGGTCGACGAGCCTCAGCGACCGGTCGGCGCACGCCATGCCCTTGAAGTCGCCATCGATGATGATGGGTGCGGCCTGCTCGACGATGAACTGCCCGTCGTAGGCGTAGGGCTCTGTGCAGCGCGGAGCGCGTGCGCCCTGAGTCTCCCAGCGGGCCTTCATGCCGCCGTAGTACAGGCTCGTCGACATGTTGGTCAGGTTCTTCATCGAGATGCGGTCGCCCGCACTCCAGTCTCGCCACATGTACGGGATGAAGCGGCCGGCGGCATCCATCGACTCGCGGGGGAGCGACGGGTCGGCCAGGCTCGCGGCATCCTTGCCGTCGGCATTGGGCTCGTAGCCGACGCAGATGCCGATCAGGTCGGGGTTCGAGCGCAGCAGCGCATCAAGCATCGCGAGCGTCTCGGCGCGCCGACCGAACATCCCTGCCTCCTGCACGCGGGCCACCACCTGCATCAGGTTGAGTATGTTGTTGTTGGTGTCCTCGATCACGGCGGCCGAAAGCCTTGCCGTGGACACCAGAGCGCGCTCCTGCTCCTCACGCATGCCCGTGTAGGAGTTCCAGCGGTTGTAGGCGACGATGCCCCCCATCACCAGCGTGGTGGGCAGCACGCCCACGATCATCAGCTGGCCAAGCAGGCGCCGGTGGAATGGGATGGCAGTGTGATCCATGGGAGGCGGTCCGAATGGCTATCGTCGGCATCCTGGCTGCATGGCCGTGAAATGCAGGAAATCCCGGCGGATCTGGGGACCTCGCCCGGATGCCGCGCCCCTCATCCTGAAGGGCAGCGAGGCCAGTCGCGAGCAGCCAGGGCCTGCACGGATGCGTCGCCGCCCTAGCGTGGCGCGCTGCGCATCGAGCCGGAGTTGCGCTGCGGACGCGACCCTCCGCTTCCGCGGCTGCCGGACGGCCCGCTGCCTGAGCCAGTTCCCGGGCCCGCCCCGGATCCGGCAGGCGAGAGGCCGGGTCCGGGCGCGTGTGCGCTGCTGCCGGGCGAAACCCCGGACTTCGCGACCTTCTGCGACGGGTTCGCGTAGCGCATGCGAGCTTCCCACTGCTGGTCGGGCTTCACGCGCATGAGCGTCAGCGACAGGTCCTGCGCGCGCTCGATGTCCTCGCGCGCCAGCTTGTTCTGCGCGCGGATCTCGTTGCGCGCGTTCGCGGCGGCGCCATTGCCGACTGCTGCGGCGATGTTGAACCACGCGTAGCTGCGCACGAGGTCGAACTCGACGCCGATGCCATTGCGGTAGAGGTCCGCAATCCAGTACTGCGCCCAGTCGAGCCCAGCCTCCGCGGCCTCGAGGAACAGCCTCGCCGCGAGCGCCTCGTTCTGCGGCACGCCGTTGCCGCGCACGTAGAGCACGCCGAGCGCAAGCTTGGCGTCGGGTATCCCCGCATCGACCGCCACCTGGTACCAGCGTGCGGCCTCCTGGTAGCTCTGCGGCACGCCTCGGCCTCCGTCGTAGCGCGTCCCGAGGATGAAGCACGCGTCAGGGTCGCCGAGCTCCGCCGCCTCGGCGTAGAGCTGCAGCGACTGCGAGGGGTTCGCCGCGACCCCAAACCCGAACTCGTACAGTCGCGCGAGCTCGAAGAGCGCCGCAGGGAGCTTTCGGCTCGCCGCGCGCTCGATCCACGTGGCGCCGTCGCGGGGGTTCTGCCTCACGCCCTCGCCCACGAGGAAGAGCCGCCCGAGCAGCAGCTGCGCCTCGGGGTCATCCCGCTCTGCAGCCTTCAGGAAGTGGCGGGCGGCAGCCTCGCCGTCGCGCACCACGCCATCGC
>VERO01000043.1 GCA_018882625.1 Phycisphaerales bacterium
GTTGACGGCAACGCCTACTCGGGCGGACATGCGGATGCGGTGCGGCTCGCGCGTGCGCAGGACCGCGCATCGCAGCGCGGCGAGGGCACGCCCTGGATCGTGTGCGACTCGATCGAGGGAGGCGACCGCGCCGAGCGCATGCGCGGCGTGGTGTCGCGTGCGGGATTCCCCTGGACGACGATCAGCCTCGACAGCCAGTGCAAGTACGCGCTCGTGGCCGATGGGCGCGCGGATGCATTCATGCGGGTGCCTGCGGCGAAGGGGCGCTTCGAGAATGCGTGGGATCACCTGTCGGGTCTCGTGATCTGCGCGGAGGCAGGCGCGTTTGCGGGCGACCTTGACGGTCACGCCGTGCGCTGTGCGCAGGGGCCTGACCTGACGCGCAGCCGAGGCGTGCTGGCCTGCGACCGTGCGATCGCCGGCGCGATCGTGCGCGCCGCATCGTGATGCGCATGGGATGGCCCGCTGCCATGCCGGCGTGGCGCGCGGCCTTCGCGTGGGCGCTGCTCGTTCCGGCGTTGGCGTGGGGAGTGGGGCAGTGCGCGAGCGACCGGTGGTGGTGGTCGCAGTGGCTCTTCTGGATCCCGCCGGCGGTACCGCTCATGTGCACGCTCGGTGCGGCGCCGCTCCTGTGGAGTGGTTCGCATCGAGGCGCGGCCAGCGCGCGTCGCGGCGCCAGGGGCTGGACAGGGGTCGCGCTCAACCTCGCCGTATGCGCGGCGGTGATCGCGACCGGCGCGGCGACCATGAGGTGGATCTCGTGGGGGCGGACAGGCGACGGAGTGCAGGCAGCGTCGCCCCCTGCGCTGCGCATCGTGCACCTCAATGCGCGCTGGCCCGGTGACGCCACGCAGCTGGGTGCCGCGATCATGTCGAGGCCTGCCGACGTGCATGCGATCTCCGAGGCCGGGGCGGTGCTGCGCGCACCCGAGGTGCGCGCAGCGGCGGATGCAGGCGCCACCGCGATTCAGGTGGGGAGGTTCGCGGTCATCTCGAGGTGCCCGGTGATCGAGGCGCGCGCGGTGTACGACGATGGCGCCATCGCCGCGTCATGGATCCGCTTCGGTCCCACGGGATCCTTGCCCGAGTGGTCGATGCTGATGGTCGATGCGCCGCGCAGGCTTGGGGTGTCGCGCAGCGCCATCTTCGGCACGCTGCGCGCGGCGCTCGACGCGATGCCGATGCCAGCACCAGACATCGTGATCGGCGACATGAACACGACGCCGGGATCCGTCGCGGTCCGCGGCACGTGGCCAATGATGGCGGATGCATGCGAGGAGTCCGGGCGCGGGCTGCGCGCAACCTTCCCCCGGGCGTATCCGCTCTGGGCCATTGACCGGTGCCTCGCGGGCCCGGCATGGGAGCCGGTCTCGTGGATCGCATGGGATCCTGGCATCGGTGCGCACCGCGGGCAGGAGATCACGCTTGTGGCCAATGGCACGGGGCATGCGCGTGCGCAGGCGTCCGGCACGCGGCCGCAGCTCAGTCCTTGACGCGCGAGAGCTCGTTCCAGATCGCGGCGTACGCAGGCTCTGGCTGCACAGCGCCGAGCCCGAGTGCCGAAAGCGAACGTGTCATCAGCAGGTGACGGTCGGACCAGTAGTGGACGGATCCGTCGCTGCGCAGCACGTTCGCCCCATCCTGGTGGTTGATGTCGGTGAGATCGCGCATGCCGTCGGCCACGAGCGCCTGGGTCGGATCGGTCGCGAGCGTCCTGACCCGGTCGCGTGCGCGGTCCACATCGCCGATGTAGTGGTAGTTGATGTAGATCCGGTTGAGCAGGTTGTGCGATGCGAGGTCCCTCGCCGCGAACTCCGGACGGTGGCGTCCCTGGTGGCTCGGGCAGAAGAGCACGCTGGTGGAGTCGACGAACATGCGCGTGTCGCCGATGAGCCATCCCAGCCCATCCCACTCCGCCGGAAGCGACGGATCCTCACGGATGCCGGTGGTGAGTGAGATCATCTCCTGCGGCCTTGGTTGCGCACCGCGGGCAAAGATGGTCGACGGCAGCCGCTCGTTGTGGACGCCGCCGTAGAGACACAGGCCGACTCCAATCTGGCGGAGGTTGGCGGCGCACATCAGCCGATGGGCGGCCTCGCGTGTACGGCCAAGCAGCGGCACGAGCATCGCGATCATCAGCGCGATGATCGACAGCGACACCATCAACTCGACGACGGTGAACCCGGCGACCCGCAGGCGCGGGCGCGCGTCAGGTGCGCATGTCTTCGGCGAGGCAGTCTTCAACGTAGGGGACCGATCGCAAAGGTTCCCCCCGGACCACACATCCGGGCGGGTATGGCAGGCTCAACGTTTCCCCTCCCCGTACATCTGATAATGCCACAATTCATCGGCCTGTCTATGGGCAAAATTCTTGAAATGGGGGTTGCACGGGCGGGGTCTGGGGACACTATGCATCATCTGGAGTGCAGTGCCGCGACGTGGTCGCGCCTGTACCCCGTGCAGTGACCCGGCCCAGTGCCGGGAAAGGTTGAGGGTCGGGACCTATGGTGGTTCACGAAGAGCGTGTGCTGATGCAGGCGGTCGCCAAGGGCGACGAGGCTGCCGTTCAGGCGCTGTTCGAGCGCTTTGGAGCGCTGGTCTTCAGACACGCCTATCAGGCCCTCGGTACCCGCGCGGAAGCCGAGGACCTGGTTCAGGACGTGTTTGTTCAGGTCTGGCGCACGGCGGACCGCTTCGACCCGACCAAGGCGAAACTCGTCACATGGGTGATGCTGATTACCCGAAGGTCGGTGATTGACCGGTTGCGTCGGCGGGCAGTGCGTCCGAAGGCCGTTCACCTCGAGGAGGATGCGTCCGTGAGCGCGCCTGAGCCGGAGCGGCCAATCGGGGGTGAGGTCCATGAGGGTGCCTTGAGGAGGCGGCTTGATGAGCTGCCGGCACTCCAGCGCGACGTGATTGAGCGCATCTACCTGCAGGGATTCACCTTGCGTGAGGTCAGCCAGCAGATGAACGTGCCGCTGGGGACGGTCAAGAGCGCCCTCAGCCGAGGTTTGGCTCGGGTTCGCTCGCGGCTGGGCACGAACGAGCAAGCGGGCTAATCCGATAACTGCCCGGCATCTCGGATTCTGGGGCGCGCGTGCAACCGCGCTGCGTATAGGCATGTACGGACCCTCCTGCACCGTGCAGGCTTGGACCGGAGGAGAACCGCAGGTGACCTGATGGTCCCGGCGGAGGCAACGAGGGACCGGGGGCTGCGCATGTGGCGCGGTCGCCAGAGTCCCGGTCAGGCGGTTCAGGGTCCGTCCGACTGTCGGTCGAGGTGTGTGAAGGCATGTCGTCAAGCAGTTCATCTGTGCGCCGTGACGAGCTCAGCGAGCTCGCGCAGTTGCACATCACCGGGTGCCTCGACGAGATCGAGACCGCGCGCTTCGAGCGGTTGCTTCACGAGGCGCCGCCGGCGCTCCAGGCGGAGATCGTTGCGCTTCAGGCAGGCATCGCCGAGGACCAGACGCTCCTCCCCGACGTCGAGCCTGACCGTGCATTGCTGTGGCGCGTCGTGGGTGCCGTGCTGGAGGCCGCCGCAAGCCAGGAACGCGCCGAGCAGGAGCGGCTCGCGCCCATCGCAACGATCGGCAGCCCGGCACGCTCTGGCATGAAGGGCCAGATGCAGGAAGAGGACATCGCGGAGGCCGCGGGTGCGATGGCAGCGGCGACCAGCGATGCGGCTCTCGCCCCTGCGGTGCAGGATGACGCGGAGCGTGAGGCATGGAACGCGCTGCTCGCGGCTGACCGGTGGCGCAAGTCGGCGCTGGTGTGGCGCGGTGCGTGCCTGGCTGTGGCGGGTGCGCTTGCGGCGGCACTCGCCTTCAACGTGTGGCTGGCGATGAGCGCCACGCAGGTGTCCAGGCTTGCGCTCGAGCGGGTGACCGGCGACCAGCTGCGTGCGGCCGTTGGGCCGAACTTGGCCGACTTCATCGGTCAGGGATCGATCGTGCGCGGCATGGTGGGCACAAGCCCGGCGGTCAATTCCTCGGCAACGGTGCTGCTGGCGCCGACCCTCGATTCGGCCCTGGTGATGTGGGTCGACCTTGCCGCCAACCGCACCTACAGCCTTCGTGTCGTGTCGGCCGATGGCGTGGAGCGCGAGGCCGGCACCTTCGAGGTGCGCAGCGACGTCGGTGGTGCGCGCATCGACCTGTCAGGCATGGCCGTCACGCCTGCCTCGCGCTGGCAGGTGGTCGACGACCGCGGCGTGGTCCTGCTGCGCGACTGATCGAATCCTGAAGCGAACCGCGGTTCGTGCACGTCGAGGACGACACGGCGTTCCCGCGTTCACGACGCACGCGCCAGCCACTCCTCCTCAAGCGATGACTTGCGCGCGATGAGCGCGGTGCGCTCGTCGAGCAGCGATGCGCTCTTGGCGCGGTCGCGGAACGTCGCGGGGTCCGCGAGCGTCTGGTCGATGGTGGCGATGCGTGACTCGGCGGCTGCGATGCGCGACTCGAGCTCCTCCTGGGAGAGCGACGTGTGGGGCCCCTTGCGTCGCGGTGCGCCGCTCGCGGCAGGCTTGCGGTCGTTGCCCTTCCGTGGCTGCTCGTTGCCCCTCTTGGGGCTCCCGGTTCCCTTGTCGGGCTGCGTTGCGGGCGCTGCGGACGTGGGGGCGGATGGGGCGGTGCCGGCACCTGCCATGCTCCGGCTCGCGGCCTCGCGCGATGCCTCGTACTCCGCGTAGTCACCGTTGAAGAGCGTCCAGCTGCTGTCGCCCTCGATGCACAGGATGCGGTCGCAGGTGGACTCGAGCAGTGCGCGGTCGTGGCTGATCAGGATGAGTGCGCCGTCGTAGCCGCCCTCCTCTGGCGGCAGCGAGAGTGCCTGCTCGAGGCGCTCGGCACTGGGGATGTCGAGGTGGTTCGATGGCTCGTCGAGCACGAGGAGGTTGTGCGCGCCCGCCACAAGTCCCGCGAGCACCGCACGCACGCGCTCGCCGCCGGAGAGCGCGCCGAGGCGGGATTCCTGCGCCGAGCCCGAGAACAGGAAGGCGCCGGCGAGGTCGCGCGCCTCCTGCTCGTTGAGCTTGAGGCCGTTGGCGCGCGGGGGCACCGCCTGGCGCAGGTACTCCCATACGGCGAGTGTGAGGTCGAGGTGTTCGTGCGTCTGGCGGAACCACCCGGCGGACAGGCGTGGCGAGCGCTTGATCACGCCGCAGTCGGCGTCGAGCTCGCCGAGCAGCGTGCGCACGAGCGTGGTCTTGCCGGCGCCGTTGGGGCCGATCACGCCGAGGCGCTCGCCCGGGACGATGGTGAGCTCGAGCTCCTTGAAGAGCGTGCGCTCGCCGAGCGTCTTGGAGAGGCCCTCTGCGGACACCACGATGTCGCCGAGCGGCGCCGCACGGGGGAGCTGCAGGCGCATCACGTCGAAATCCTGCGGGCGCTCGATGAGCTCGTCGCGGCGGAACCGCTCGAGCCTGGTCTGGCGGCCCTTCGCCTGGCGGGCGCGCTGGCCTGCGCGGTAGCGGTCGATGAACGCCTGCTCGCGCGCAAGGCGGTCCTGCTGCTTGGCGTGCTGGCGCAGCTGCGTGAGCGTGCGCTCCCGGCGCAGCGCGACAAAGTCCTCGTAGTTGCCCGGGTAGTCGCGCAGCGTCGCGTCGTGGATCTCGATGATGCGGGATGCGACGGCATTGAGAAGCCACCGGTCGTGGCTGACCACGACGACGGCGCCCTTGAAGTCCTCGGCGAGGAAGCTCTCGAGCCAGCGCCGGCCTGCGATGTCGAGGTGGTTTGTGGGCTCGTCGAGCAGCAGCAGGTCAGGCTCCTCGAGGAGCAGCCTCGCCAGGCCGGCGCGTGCGCGCTGCCCTCCGCTGAGCGAGCTCACGCGGATGCCGAACTGCGCATCCTCGAAGCCCAGGCCATGCAGCACCGCGTCGATGCGGTGATCGACCGCGTAGCCGCCGGCCTGCTCGAGGTCGTGCTCGAGGGTCGACTGCTTGGCCATGAGTCGATCGATCTCGTCCCCGGACGCCGTGGCCAGCGCGTCGTATACCGCGTTGAGCTGCGACTGGATCTGGCTGATGCGGGCGAAGGCACGCGCGACAGACTCGCGCAGCGTGTCGGTCGGCTCCAGGCGCGGGTCCTGCGTCAGGAATGCCACCCGCGCGCCGCGCGTGACTGCGGCGTTCCCCGTGTCGGGCTGCAGCTCGCCCGCGAGCATGCGCATCAGCGTGGTCTTGCCGAACCCGTTGCGGCCCACGAGGCCTATCTTCTCGCCGGGCTCTATGGACAGGGAGACCCCGTCGAGCAGGATGCGTGTGCCGTGGCCGAATCTCGCGGCGCTCAGCGTTGCGACGGGCATCCGACGATCCTAGGGTGCGCATATCGTCCATGCGATGCCCTGCATGAAGGAGCGCCAGGACCATGGCCGCTGACGAGAGGAGGCTGCGCGACAGGCTGGCCGCGCGGCGCCGGCTGATCGTGCTGCCCATCATCGTGCTCGCCACCTTCGGCGCGCTGTCGTGGTGGAACTCCCGTGCGGCCGAGCGCGAACGGCCTCGGGTCCAGCTCTTCATGGGGCAGGTGGTGGATGCGATCGCCCTTGATGCCATGGTGGTGCCGCCGGCGCTGGCCATGAGCGAGCCGATCGTGGCGAACGAGCTGGCGCGCCGGGTGGCGGCCGCGGTGCGCGCCGCAGGGCCCGAGGCGTGCGCCGTGAGCGTGGTCGATGGGGATGTGTCGCTGCCAGGCGGCGCCGCTACGCACACGGCCTTTGTGACTGCCATCGGCGGGCCGGCCACCAGGGTGCGGCTTGTGGCGCGGGCAGGAGACCCCATCATCCTGGTGATTGGCGTCGAGGACGTGCAGGCGCCGTAATCCGACGCGGGGCCGCGCCGGGCAGGCACGGCACTGCGGCGTGCGCGTGGCGCAGCCGGAGCGTGCGTCGCCGGCGGGGATACGCTCGGGGTATGGTCGTGTGGCTCAATGGGAAGTTCGTCGACCGCGACGAGGCGCGCATCAGCGCCTTCGACGCCGGTTTCCAGCACGGCGTGGGTCTCTTCGAGACGATGGCTGCGCGCCACGGCCGCGTGTTCCGCGTGATGGATCACCTGCAGCGGCTCGCGACGAGCGCGTCGGAGCTGCGGCTCGCCGAGGGCCTGCGCCTTGAGCCTCTCGCCGACGCGATCGAGATGACAGTCGCTCGCAACGAGCTGTCGGAGGCGCGGGTGCGGCTCACCATCAGCGGCGGCGACCTCAGTTTGCTCAGCGGCGCACGCAGCGGATCTGCAGATCCCACGATCATGGTGGTCGCGCAGACGCCGACGCGATATCCCGCAGAGCTGATCGATCGCGGAGTGCGCATCAAGGTCGCCGACATCCGCACCAATCCATTCGACCGCTTCGCGGGGCACAAGACGCTCTGGTACTGGCCACGCCTCTCTGAGCTGCAGGCGGCAAGCGCCGCAGGCTGCGCGGAGACGCTCTTCCTGACGACGAGCAACCATCTCGCGTGCGGCGCCGTCAGCAACATCTTCGTGGTACGCGGCGGCGAGCTGATGACTCCGATCGCGCGCGGCGAGGAGAAGGCCGGTGCGCTGCCTTCGCCGGTGCTGCCTGGCATCACGCGCGCGGTGGTGCGCGAGATCGCCGGCCGCATGGGCATCGCATGCCATGTGCGGACTCTCGCGATCGACGACGCGCTCGGTGCCGACGAGATCTTCCTGTGCAACTCGAGCTGGGGCATCATGCCTGTGGTCGGGATCGAGGGTGCCACGGTGGGTGGAGGGGCACCCGGCTCGATGACCCGCACGCTGCGCGAGGCGCTTTCGCAGGCGATTGACGGCGAGACGCGCGACGCCGCGGAGCGGCTCCGCGGCACGGTAGGCTCCTGAACGGGAGACCGATGCCGATGCCCGGACAGGGATTCGTCCACCTTCACCTGCACAGCGAGTACTCGCTGCTTGACGGCGGCAACAAGATCGATGACCTTGTGGCGCGCGTGAAGGCGCTGGGGATGGATGCGGTCGCGGTGACCGACCACGGCAACCTCTACGGTGCGCTCGAGTTCCATGACGCGGCACGGACCGCGGGCGTGAAGCCCATCCTGGGGATTGAGGCTTACGTGGCGCCTGACCGCGACGGGCAGCCCGGCGACCGCCGTGACCGCACGGCGACGGGTGTGGCCGACGGCGGGTTCCACCTCGTGCTGCTCGCGCAGGACATGCAGGGATGGAGGAACCTGCTGCGGCTCTCGAGCGATGCATACATCAACGGCTTCTACTACAAGCCGAGGATGGACAAGTCCACGCTTGAGGCGTGGAACGCGGGGCTCATCGCGATCAACGGGCACTTGGGATCGTCGATCGCGCACCACCTGGTGAACTACGTGCGCACGGGGCAGCCCGCGCACTGGACGCTCGCGGTGGAGGAGGCGCGCTGGCACGCGCGCGTGTTCGGCCCGGACGCGGCGGGCCAGCCGCGCTTCTACATCGAGCTGCAGCGGCACATCGAGGAGCAGGAGCGCATCAACCCGCTGCTGCGCAAGCTCGCGCGCGAGCTCGGCCTGCCGCTCGTGGCCGACAACGACGCGCACTTCCTGCGCGCCGAGGACCACGACGTGCACGACACGCTGTGCTGCATCTCGATGTCGCGCACGAAGGATGCGCCCGACAGGCTGCGCTATCCCGAGGCGCTCTACGTCAAGAGCCCGGCCGAGATGGAGGCGCTGTTCCCGGATGCGGAGGAGCGCGAGGCGCTGGCCAACACTGTGCGCATCGCCGAGCGCTGCAACGTGGAGCTGCCGCGCGGCGGAAGCCATGCGCCCGTCGTGATCGTGGAGGGGCCGACCGAGCCTGCCGCATACCCCGGCGGCGACCTGACTGAGTGGTTCAAGGTCTACTGCCGCAGGTTCGAGCTCAAGCCCTTCGACGAGTCTGCGGGCAGCTCGCGAGAGCGCGTCAAGGAGACGTGCGACCGGGCGCTGCGCCTGCTGGCGGAAGCTGGCGCGATCTGGCGCTACGGCCCGGAGGGCGTCACGCCGCAGATCCGCGCGCGCCTTGACCGCGAGCTTGCGGTACTCGCGGGCAAGTCGATCTCGCCCTACTTCCTCATCGTGTGGGACTTCGTGAACTGGGCGCGGCAGCAGGGGATCCCCGCGAATGCGCGTGGTTCGGGCGTGGGCACGATGGTCGGCTACGTGCTGGGCCTCTCCAACGCGTGCCCCGAGCGCTACGGGCTCCTCTTCGAGCGGTTCACAGACCCTGACCGTAGCGAGTACCCCGACATCGACATCGACATCTGCCAGGACGGCCGCGCGCGCGTGCTCGACTACGTGCGCGGCAAGTACGGGCACGTGGCGCAGATCATCACCTTCGGGCGGCTCAAGGCGAAGGCTGCAGTGAAGGATGTGGCGCGCGTGATGGGCCTCCCGCCCGCGGAGGGGCAGCGGCTCTCGAACCTGGTGCCTGCGGAGCTCGAGATCACCCTCGAGAAGGCGCTCGAGCGCGAGCCTGCGCTCAAGGAGGCGGTCGAGAACGATCCCGTGATCGCCAAGGTCGTGCGCCATGCGCAGGCGCTCGAGGACCACGCGCGCCATGCGGGCATCCATGCGGCTGGCGTGGTGATCGCGACGCGTCCGCTCGACGAGATCGTGCCGCTCTGCCGCGCGTCGGGCGGCGGAGAGGAGGTCGTTACCCAGTGGGACGGTCCTTCATGCGAGAAGGTCGGCCTCCTGAAGATGGATTTCCTCGGGCTGCGCACGCTGTCCACGATCGAGCGGGCGAAGGCGCTGATCGCCAAGTCGATGCCTGAGGCTGCGGTGTTTGCGGCTGTGGGCCGGGGCGCGGACTTCGACCCGCGCACGCGCGGCGCGCGCGAAGGCGCGTCGCATCCGCTGGACCTGGACCGGATCCCGCTTGACGACCAGCGCGTGCTGGCGATGTTCCGCCGCGGCGAGACGAGCGGCATCTTCCAGTTCGAGTCCGGCGGCATGCGGCGGCTTCTCGTGGACATGCAGCCGGACCGCATCGAGGACCTCATCGCCGCGAATGCGCTGTTCAGGCCGGGGCCGATGGACTTCATCCCGCAGTACTGCGCGCGCAAGCATGGCCGCGAGCCGGTGCCGCCGGTGCACGAGATCTTCGACCGCTTCGTCGGAGAGACGTACGGCATCATGGTCTACCAGGAGCAGGTGATGCAGGTGCTGCATCACCTCGGAGGGATCCCGCTGCGCGCCGCCTACAGCGTCATCAAGGCGATCTCCAAGAAGAAGGAGGACCAGATCGCGGGCGCGCGTGTGGACTTCGTCAAGGGCGCCGTCGCGCAGGGCGTCAGCGAGGCGCGTGCGGGCGAGATCTTCGACCTGATCCTGCCCTTCGCGCGCTACGGCTTCAACAAGAGCCACTCGACGGGGTATGCGATCATCGCGTACCAGACCGCGTACCTCAAGACCTACTTCCCTGCGCAGTACATGGCTGCGGTGCTGAGCTTCGAGAGCCAGGCGCGAAAGGTCGAGGAGTGGTCGGTCTACCTCGAGGAGTGCAAGCGCATCGCGTGGGCTGACTCTGTGCCCGAGAGGCCCCATGTGGGTGTGGAGGTGCGGCCTCCCGACATCAACCTCTCCGACGCGGACTTCTCGGTGGTGTACCGGCCAGATGAGCCGCACGATGCGCTGCACGGGCACGTGCGCTTCGGGCTCAAGGCGATCAAGGGCGTGGGCGAGTCGGCGATCCGCGCCATCATGGATGAGCGCGCCTCGGGTGGCGCATTCCGCGACATCTTCGAGTTCTGCGAGCGCGTGGACCTGCGCGCGGTGAACAAGGCTGCGCTCGAGAGCTTCGTCAAGGGCGGCGTGTTCGACGGGCTGCACGGGCTCGAGCAGCGCGCGTCGTTGCTGGCGACGATTCCCGAGGCGGTGAGCGCGGGGCAGTCGCGTGCGCGCGACCGCGCCGACGGGCAGATGTCGATCTTCGGGGACATGCTGCCCGCGGAGACGCCGGGCGCCACCGGTGCAGGCGCGGGTGCGGCGGGCGGCAACGGCGCTGCGGCTGCGGCGGGTCTCGCGCTGCGCAAGGCTGCACCGTGGTCGCATATGCAGGCACTTGCGCAGGAGAAGGAGGCGCTCGGGTTCTTCGTCAGCGGGCATCCGCTGGATGAGTGGTCGCGCGAGGTCGAGTCCTTCGCGAACACCGACAGCGCGCGCATCCGCGACATGCCGGCGCAGGCGCCGGTCGTGATGGCGGGCATCATCGGACGCGTGCGCAACGTGGTGAGCCAGCGCGGCGCTCAGCCTGGCCGCCGCATGGCGATGGCGACGATCGTCGACAAGCTCGGCACCGCGGAGTGCGTGCTGTTCCCGGACACCTTCGCGCAGCACGGCGAGATGCTGCAGTCGGATGCGATGCTGATGGTCGTGGGTGTGGTGGACCGAAGCCGCGCGGAGCCTGGCATCATCGTGGACCAGCTGATCCCGGTCGCGGAGGCGTCGCGGCACCTGGCGACGCGCGTGGAGATCCGGTTGCCCGCAGCCGTCGGCGCGGGCGCGATGGGTGGTGCGGGCGCGGTTGATGAGGAGCTGATCGCGCCGATGATGCGCATGCTCGCGGGCACGCTCAAGCAGGCCGCCAACAGCGCGTCGAACCTGCGCGGACGGCCGGTCGAGGTGGATGTGGTGGTGCCGGTCGAGGGCGCTGATGCGGCGATCACGGTCGGTGGCGTGCGTGTGGTGCCGGATTCCGCGCTGCTTCGCAAGATCTGCGAGATCGCGGGTGCGGGCAGCGTGACGGTGCGTGGCGGGTGGGTGCCCCAGCGGCGCGAGCGCGACAAGCCGTGGCAGCGGCGCGAGCGCGAGACAGTCGAGCACTGATGCCCATCGCAGGGACGCGTAGCGTGCGCGTCAGCCGGCGGCGCACGACTCGAGATGTCCCTCAGGGATAGAGCCGGGTGACCGACCATCCGCCGTTGCGGGCCACGTACACGACGCGGTCATGAAGCCGGTAGGGGTGGCCCTGCCAGAACTCGATCGAGTCGAGCGCGACCCGGTAGCCGCCCCAGTGCGGGGGACGCGGCACAGGTCCATCGCCGAATCGCGCCTGCGTCTGGGCCACGCGATCCTCGAATGCGGCACGCGATGCGACTGGCCTGCTCTGTTCGCTCGCCCACGCGCCGATCTGGCTCTCGCGCGGGCGGTCGGCGTGGTAGCCGTCGCTCTCGGCCTCGGTCGCGTGCGTCACGCGGCCCTCGATGCGGATCTGCCGGTCGAGCAGGTCCCAGTGGAAGAGCAGCGCAGCGCGCGGCATGGCCTCGAGGGCGGTGCCCTTGCGGCTCTGCCGGTTGGTGAAGAACAGCGCGCCACGCTCGTCGATGCCCCGCAGCAGCACGATGCGCGCACTTGGGGCGCTGTCTGCGTCGACGGTGGCGAGCGTCATGGCGTTGGGATTGGGCATCGGCAGCCTGCACGCCTCGTCGAACCAGCGGCGGAACTCTGCGACAGGATCGGCGGGCGGGCGCTCGAAGTCCATGGGCACCGGCGTGAAGCCGATGGGGGCGGGTGGCACCTTCGCGGGCGAGCGTCCGGGCATGCACGGATCGTAGGGTGCGGCGCGGTCACCGCGTGCGGCGGCGCGCGGCGTCGCGGGCGCGGATCCCAAGTTCGCGCGCGAGACGTGCAGCTTCGCGCTCGGCGGCGTGCGCGGCATCGTGCTCTACGGATTTCGAGCGGTCCTCGGCAAGCCCGAAGTAGGCAAGCCACGCCGCAACCTGCGCGGCGTCGTTGCGTTCGGCATCGCCCGAAGGCTTGCTGGGTGCGCGTGCGGCTGGCTGCGCAGCTGGGCGCGATGCGGCTGGCGCAGCGGTTGCGCGCCGCGTACTCGTGCCCGCACCGCGCGACGGCGTGCCCGTGCAGTCGCGCGCGAGCATCTCAAGGAACTCCTCCGAACGCATCGTGCGGCAATGGCGCCGCCGTGCATGGGCCGCCACGCGGCGGTCGCTGGTCACGACGATGAGCGAGCTGCAGTGGCTGCATGTCTCGATGAGCTTGGCGATCACGGTGTCGGCATCGGACCCAGGTCCGGCGTGGTGGAGCACCGCACCATCGTGGAACTGCGACGATGAGGCGCGGCGTCCGCCGTCGCACACGATCCAGATGCGCTCTCCGCGCCACCGGCTGCGGCGAATCATGTCGACGAGCCCGCGCTCGTCGGGTCCGGCCAGTTCTGGCGGCAGCACGCCCGTGACGTGCAGGATGTTGCTC
>VERO01000303.1 GCA_018882625.1 Phycisphaerales bacterium
CCCGAGCACATGCATGATGTCGACAACCCCATTGACGCCCCACGCCGTGGCCATGTTGACGCCATCCCCGCCGTCCGGCATCCTTCGGGCCGGGTCGCCGAGCGACCATCCTGGGCGCTGAAACTGCTCCCACTTGGCTACCTCGCCGAGGATCTCGAGGATCTTGGCGAGGTGCTGGGGGTCGTTGCCGTAGCGCGCGGCGATCGCGAGCGTGAGGCCCTTGCTGCGCACAAAGTCCGCCTGCGTGCAGTCAGCCATCGCGAGCGCGCGAACCTCGCGGTTTGGCCCAGCCGTCGCCGCGATGGGGTCGAGCATGTCCGTCGGAATCGCGGTCAGCGTGGCCGGCCTCCGGTAGCGCGACGCATCGGCGGCCACGACCTGGTCAGCCGCACTGACGAACGCGAAGAGGGTGCCCCGAATCGCAGGGTTGTCTCGCGCCAGTTCGAAGACGCGGTTCCAGTCGATGCCCCTGTACTGGAGCGTGATGGCAGACTGGGGAAGCCGCTGGCGGTCGAGAGCCGCGAGCGCCATGTGCGCGTTCGCCACCGTCTTCTTCGTGAGGTCCGCGATGCCTGCAGCGACCGGATCCTGCTGCACCGGCGCCTGCGCGGCGCCGGATGACGAGGACTGTCCATCGGATGCGATTCCCCCTTCAGCGTCACCGACGCTGCGCTCCGGCGACTTCGCATCCGGATAGATCTCCCGCACTGCGGCATCGACGGCCTTCGCAAGCACAGCATCTGCGGCAGGACCTGCCGCGAGCACGGTCGGCACCTCGACCGTGAAGGCATCCACCTTGGCGCCCACATCTCGGAGTCCGGCCATGGACTCCTTCACGCGCGCGCTGACGGTGGCGGTTCCGATCGGAAGCACTGGGGCCGCCTCCGGCGCCTTCACCGCGGGAGCTGTATCCGTCATCACGGAGGGCTGCGCGAGAGCGGGCTTGGCCGAACCAGCGTCGGGTGAGGTTGGCTTGACTGAGTCGTATGCGGCGACATCGCCGGCGAAGCCTGCGAGATGCACGACACGGTCGCCCGGCGCCTTCGTGGCAAGCACTGCGGCAACCTCTGTCGGGGGCGTGGCAGGGGTCATGACCACCGCAACACTCCGTGGCGCCGGAGCAGGCGCGGGTGTCGAGACGGACGCAGAGTCCTGGCGAGTGCGTGCACCAGGCGCAGTCGACTTGCCCGCACTGATGCGTGCCGGCGTCGTGATCGTCGACTTCGCGGGTGCGGGCGCTGCGGCCTTCGCGGGTGCGGGCGCTGCGGCCTTCGCGGGTGCGGGCGCTGCGGCCTTCGAGGGTGCGGGCGCTGCGGCCTTCGCGGGTGCGGGCGCTGCGGCCTTCTGCGCAGACTGCGCGGCCTGTGCGTTGGCCCTGGCGCGATGCATGGATGCCGCGGACTGCGCATCCGCCTGCGAGGTCGTCAAGGCAATCGCACATGCCGCGAAGGCGGCAAGTCCGGCAGAACGCGTAATGAGGTGATTCAGCTTCAAGATCCACTCCTGGCTAGAGACAACGAGACGAGGATCGGATCTTGAGTTGTGCTGTGCGTTCATCGTGCAATCCTGCACACCCTATGCAAGCGGAACGGGCCAGAATCCTGGAGCGTCGTGAGCCCCATCGCCGGATATCGGTCGCAATCCGCCCCTGATCCGACTCGGCATTCGGTAGCCTCGCGAGAATGCGCGTGTGCGTCACAGGAGCCACCGGCTTTATCGGATGCTATCTCTCCGATCGGCTTGCACGAGAGGGTCACGAGGTGGTCGGATTTGACCTGCTGCCCCCCTCGCCTGCGCAGAGCCTGGCGCGATTTGTGCGCGGAGACGTGCGAGACGCGGAGGCTGTGAGGCGTGCGCTCGAGGGCTGCGATGCCCTCTTCTCGCTTGCCGCGGCGCATCATGACTTCGGCATCGAGGAGCGGACGTACTACGCCGTCAACGAGACGGGCTCCCAGATCCTGTGCGACGAGGCGGATCGTGCGGGAATCGGCCAGATCTGCTGGTACTCGAGCTGCGCCGTGTATGGCGCGTGCCCGCCGCCACGCCAGGAGTCCGCAGCACCCCAGCCGATCAACCCCTACGGCGCATCGAAGCTCGCGGGAGAACGTGTGTTCAGTGCATGGGCTGGGCGTGGCGGCGGCCGGCGCGCGCTCGTCGTGCGCCCCACCATCACGTTCGGTCCGGGCAACGTCGCCAACATGTACTCGCTCATCAGGCAGGTGCACAGCCGGCGGTTCGTGATCGCGGGCAAGGCGACCAACTACAAGAGCTTGAGCTACGTCGAGAACCTCGTTGACGCGACCATGCACCTCTGGGGCAGGGGAGGCAGCGGGTTCGAGCTGTTCAACTTCGTGGAGAAGCCGGACCTGACGAGCCGGGAAATCGCGCAGGCTGTCGCGGACGCGCTGGGGCTTCCGAGCCCGGGGCCGACGCTTCCCGTGCCGGTCGTGCTTGCGCTCTCGCTGCCGTTCGACGCGATCACAGCGGTCACCGGACGCGACCTTGGCGTGAGCTCCATGCGGGTGAGGAAGCTGTTCCTGTGGGAGACCCGCTTCGAGTCCGATGCGCTTGCGGCGACCGGCTTCCGGAGCGCGGTGCCGCTGCGCGAGGGAATCAGGCGGATGGTCAGGTGGTGGGTCGACGCTGGCGCGGATGCGAAGCCCAAGTGGCGACAGCCGCCGGCTGCCGTGCAGAAGTTCCCCGACTGAGCGCTCAGCCGACCCTGGTCGCGCCCGCACGCAGGTCGCGGATCGTGCACCATGGGCGCGACTTGAGCAGGCGCAGCCATCGTGGACCGCACGCCGCGAGGTTGGTGTAGTGCCTGCGCGCGTGCGACCAGCGGAGCCCGCCGATGCGCGGCTGTCCGGCATCGATCTCCCACGGATGGATGTAGAAGACCAGCGGCTTGCCCGACCTGAGGATCCGTTCCGCTCCCCATGCGAAGAGCGGGTAGGGGAAGAGCCGGAACCATGCGCCGCCGCCCCATGGGAT
>VERO01000304.1 GCA_018882625.1 Phycisphaerales bacterium
GTGCCGCCGTGGCCGTCGGGAGCGCTGTCGCGCCGGCGCAGCTCCGCAAGCTCGCGCTGCGCGTGCCTCAGCTCCGTCTGCACGCGCTGGAGCGCGGCGACAGCCGTGTTCCGGCGCACGAGGGAGTGGTAGGCGGAGGACTGGATACGCGCGCGTGCGCGAAGCTCGTGGTGATCCACGGGCATCGGGACCAGGTCTGCCGCTCCCGCGGCGAATGCGCGCTCGCGCCACGCCGCCGGGCATGCCCGCGAGAGGGCGATCACGGGCACGGCCTCGGTCTCCGGGCTGCGCTTGAGCACCTCCAGCGCACGCATCGACTCGCCGCCGTCGTCCCGGACTTCGAGGACGATCACGGTGGGGCACGTCCGCACGGCCTCGTCGACCGCGTCGCCGGCGCGGCTGGTCTCGACGGCAAACTCCGGAGTGCCGTGGAACGCAGACGCGAGCTCGGTGCAGGACCGGGGATCGTCCGACGCGACCAGCACCACGTGTGCGGCGACGGATTCGCCGCGTGGGTTGGCACCGTGGCCGCCGGTGCCGGGATGGCCGCTCGACTCGGCTGACGCCATCACGCCCTCCGTGGGTTGCGTGCACCGGGTCCGGCGCGCTCGCGGACGGGGCGGTCGGTGACGCGTGGCTGCGCCGTGGCCGCCTCGGCCATCGACTCGGCGGTGCCGGCCCGGGCAGGCTCGGTCCTGGCGAAGAGGATCCGGCCTGCAGCGGTCTGCACGCTGTTGACCACGATGCCGTGCACCACGGCGCCCACCATCTCGGCGGCGCCCTCAAGGACAACCATGGTGCCGTCGGGCAGGTAGCCGACGCCCTGGCCGGGATGCTCTCCGGCGCGCGAGATCTCCACGTCAACAGGATCCCCGGGCCCGATCGTCGGGCGCAGCGCCGCCGCGAAGTCATGCAGGTTGATGGTGGGGACGCCCGAGATCTCGGCAACGCGCTGCAGCGCGCTGTCGGTGGTCGCGATGCGCAGCCGCTCACTGTGCGCGTACTCCACCAGCATCCTGTCCACGGGCTTGCGCTCGAGCGCCGGATCCTCGATGCGCACATCCGCGTAGGGCTCGGCCTGCAGGCGGGCGACCACGTCAAGGCCGCGGCGGCCACGCGCGCGCTTCTGCCGGTCTGCGCTGTCGGCGAGCTGCTGCAGCTCGTCGAGCACGAAGCGCGGCACCACGAGCGATGCGTCAAGCAGCCTGCTCGCCGCGATCGACTCGATGCGCCCGTCGATCAGCGTTGACGTGTCGAGCACGATCGGGCGGACGCCGCGAGGCTGCTTGGCGAACTCGACATAGGGGATCACCAGCCGGAAGTCGTCCTTCGTGGTCAGCACGAAGCTCACCGAGAAGTAGCACAGCACCAGACCCACCACGATCTTGGTCAGGCCCACGTAGAGCAGCGCGGTATCGGAGTTGACCTCCCAGGCGCGCGCCACGATGTCGATGATGGATCCGATCGCCAGGGCGACCACGAGGCCAAGGCAGATGCCGAGGTAGATGCCGACGATTGAGGTGAGCCTCTTGTTCGGGGTCAGCGCATCGAGCAGGAGCACCACCAGCGCGACGCCAGCGGCGGCGATGATGAATCCGGCGACGGTGCTGGGACCGAACTCCGCAGTGCTCCGTGCGCTGGCCACAGTGGCCATGACCACGGACACGAGCGTCACGATGAAGATCAGGCGCACGGCGACGAGCAGGAAGCCCGACCTGCGCTCGTCGCTCTCTCCGGCTCGGCGCGGTGCCGGCCGGTGGGCCATGACGGGGGGCGGAGGATCTGGCTCTGGGAGGTCCCTCGCGTCCATGCGTGCGATGGTACGGCGCGGGTGGGAGTAGACTTCCCGCTCGGTGTCGTCGAGGACGGCCGGGCCCGGCGGGCGGGTCTCCCGTGAAATTGGTCAGGGCCTGACCGCAGCAGCCATAAGCGTCGAGGTCCGTGCCGAAGGTCGCCTGGCCGTCCTCCGCGACACCGTGTCAACGCGACTGGAGAACCACTTGGGCACGACATCATCCACGTCCGGCACGCGCGCCAAGGCATCCAAGGGTGCCGACGTCGCCTCGCCACCGCCCGGCCCGGCGGCTGGCTACCAGGTTCTCGCGCGCAGGTACCGCTCGCGGTCCTTCGACGAGCTGGTCGGCCAGGAGGCGATCGCGCGCACGCTGACCAACGCGATCGCCACCGGCCGCACGGCGCACGCCTACCTGTTCTGCGGCACGCGCGGTGTCGGCAAGACCAGCATGGCACGCATCTTTGCGCGTGCGCTCAACGCCACCGACACCCTCTCGGAGCAGGAGGCTGTCGCGAGCGCCATCCTGCGCGGCGAGGACATCGACGTCATCGAGATCGACGGCGCGAGCAACCGCGGCGTCGACGATGCCCGTGACCTCATCGCGGGCGCAGGCATCGCGCCGACCCGCAGCCCCTTCAAGATCTACATCATCGACGAGGTCCACATGCTCACGCAGCCCGCGTTCAACGCGCTGCTGAAGACCATGGAGGAGCCGCCGGCGAACGTCAAGTTCATCCTGTGCACGACCGAGCCGCACAAGGTGCCGGCGACCATCCAGTCGCGCTGCCAGCGGTTCGACTTCCACAGCATCCCGTCCTCCCGCATCGCCGACCACCTGAAGGACGTGCTGGCCAAGGAGGGGATCACCGCGGACGAGTCCGTCGTGGCGCAGGTGGCGCGGCTCGCGAACGGGTCGATGCGCGACGGGCTCAGCCTGATGGACCGCCTCGTGTCTGCGGCGCAGGGGCACGTGTCCGCCGAGCTGGCGCGGGAGGTGCTCGGGCTTCCCGACGACGAGCTGCTCGATGGGCTGGTCGAGGCGATCGCAGGTGGCCAGCCCCGGGACGCGCTCGCCGCGGGTGCGTCGCTGCTCGAACGAGGCATGTCGCCCGACCATGCGCTCGAGACGCTGGCCGCGCGCCTGCGCGACGCGATGATGCTGCGGGTCTGCGGTGCCGACACGGACCTCGTGGATG